>NZ_JBEOWS010000174.1:0-19785 GCF_040296125.1 Streptomyces sp. NPDC002265
GGGGGCTGCGGGTGGGCGGTAGGGGGGGTGCGGGCAGCGCCGGTGGGGTCTCCGCCCGGGGCTGGGGCGCCACCCGGGGGTGCCTCACCCGAACGGGGCTCACGCGCGCGTGCGGTCTTGTCACGTGCGGCCTTGCCGCGTGGGGCCTACGCGGCCGTGGCGACCGTCGCCCCGGCCGTCGGGTCCGGCAGACCCGCCTCCGGCGTACCGGGACGCTCGCGCAGCGACAGCAGCACGCGCAGCACGGCGATCCACACCAGGCCCGAACCCAGCATGTGCAGCGCGACCAGCGCCTCGGGCAGGTTCGTGAAGTACTGGACGTAGCCGATGACCCCCTGGGCGAGCAGCACCAGGAACAGGTCCCGCGTCCGGTCCAGCGGACCCTTGGGGGCGTCCACCGCCTTCAGGACGAACCACAGGGCGAACGTCAGCGTCACCACGATCCAGGCAAGTACGGCGTGCAGCTTGCTGACCGTCTCCCAGTCCAGCGGCATCCGCTCGACCTCGCTGGAGTCGCCCGCGTGCGGACCCGAACCGGTGACCACCGTGCCCACGGCGATCAGCAGCACCGAGGCGGCGACCAGGAACCACACCAGCTGCTGCACCGACTTGCCGACCAGCGGCTTGGGCGCGGCGTCGCCTTCCCGGGTGCGCTGCCACATCACCGTGGCGACCGTGATCAGGGCGGAGGAGAGCAGGAAGTGGGCCGCCACCGTGTACGGGTTGAGGCCGACGAGGACCACCACGCCGCCGAGGACCGCGTTGCCCATCACGACCCAGAACTGGGCCCAGCCCAGCCGGGTCAGGCTGCGCCGGTAGGGCTTCTCGGACCGGGCGGCGACGATCGCCCAGCCGACCGCCGCGCACAGCACGTACGTCAGCATGCGGTTGCCGAACTCGATGGCGCCGTGGAAGCCCATCGCGCTGGTGGCGGTGAGCGAGTCCGCGGTGCACTTGGGCCAGGTCGGGCAGCCGAGCCCGGAGCCGGTGAGGCGCACGGCGCCGCCGGTGACGACGATCACCACCGACATGACGAGCGCGGCCAGGGCGGCCCGGCGGGTCGTGCGGGGTTGCGGGGTCCAGCGTGCGGCGATGAAGGCGAGCGGGTTGCGCGCGGCCGCTACGGCGTCGGTGGGGGTCAGGTTCGGCACGGGTCCATCGTAGGCGGCTGCTTGTGCACGCTTTCACGAGGGTCGCCCGTCGGCCGGGCCGGGACCGGTCCCCGGTGGGGCCGAGGGCCGGGCCGGGACCGGTCACCCGTGCCGGACGGGCGACCCGCGGCCTGCTCCCGGCGGAGGAACCGTCCGGCTACTCCCAGCGGAAGAACCGGCCGGCGGCCGCCAGCCCCACGACCCCCCACGCGGTCAGGATCCCCAGATCGGCCCAGGGCAGCCCGGCCCCGTGCCGGAGCACCTCGCGCAGGCCGTCGGACAGGGCCGAGATCGGCAGCAGCCCGAGCACCTCCCGCACGGCCGGAGGGAACTTCGCCAGCGGGACGATGACCCCGCCGCCGACCAGCAGCAGCAGGAAGACCAGGTTGGCCGCGGCCAGGGTGGCCTCGGCCTTCAGGGTGCCGGCCATCAGCAGGCCGAGGCCCGAGAACGCGGCCGTGCCCAGCACCAGCAGCAGCAGGACGGTGAGCGGGTTGCCCTGCGGCGACCAGCCGAGCGCGAGTGCGATCACCGTCACCAGGAGCACCTGGAGGATCTCGGTGACCAGCACCGAGGCCGTCTTCGCGGTCATCAGGCCCCAGCGCGGCAGCGGCGAGGACGCGAGGCGCTTGAGCACCCCGTAGCGCCGCTCGAAGCCGGTCGCGATGGCCTGGCCGGTGAACGCCGTCGACATCACGGCGAGGGCGAGGATGCCGGGCGCGAGGAAGTCGACGGCCTTGCCCGCGCCGGTGTCCACGATGTCCACGGAGCTGAAGAGCACCAGCAGCAGCGTCGGGATGACGACGGTGAGCAGCAGCTGCTCACCGTTGCGCAGCAGCATCTTCGTCTCCAGCACGGCCTGCGCGGCGATCATGCGGGGGAGACCGGACCCACCCGGCTTCGGGGTGTACGTACCGGGGACGGTCGTCGTCATGACCGCAGCTCCTTGCCCGTGAGCTCCAGGCTGTGCCTTTCCGGGGGACAACCCCCGGACCCCCGGCAGAGGGTGATGCCGAGCGGAATCATGACCGCAGCTCCTTGCCCGTGAGCTCGAGAAAAACGTCTTCGAGGGTATGCCGCTCCACCGAGATCCGGTCCGGCATGACCCCGTGCTGCGCGCACCAGGAGGTGACGGTGGCCAGCAGCTGGGGGTCGACCTTGCCGACCACCCGGTAGGAGCCCGGCGTCAGCTCCGCGGCCGTGCAGTCGGCGGGCAGCGCCTTCAGCAGCGAGGCCACGTCGAGGCCCGGCCGGCCCGTGAAGCGCAGGGTGTTCTCCGCGCCGCCACGGCACAGCTCCTCGGGGGAGCCGTGGGCGATGACCTTGCCCGCGTCGATGACCGCGACATCGTCGGCGAGCTGCTCGGCCTCGTCCATGTGGTGGGTGGTGAGGATCACGCAGACGCCGTCGGAGCGCAGGTCCCGGACCAGGTCCCAGGTGGCCCGGCGGGCCTGGGGGTCGAGGCCGGCGGTCGGCTCGTCCAGGAACACCAGCTCCGGGCGCCCGACGACGGCCATCGCCAGCGCGAGCCGCTGCTGCTGGCCGCCGGAGAGCCGGCGGTAGGTGGTCCGGCCGCAGCTGCCGAGCCCGAGGCGTTCGATGAGCGAGTCCACGTCCAGCGGGTGCGCGTGCAGCTTCGCCACGTGCCGGAGCATCTCGTCGGCCCGCGCCCCCGAGTAGACGCCGCCGGACTGGAGCATCACCCCGATCCGGGGACGCAGCTCGGCGGCCTGCCGTACGGGGTCGAGGCCCAGGACGCGCACCGTGCCGGAGTCCGGCCTCAGATAGCCCTCGCAGGTCTCGACGGTGGTCGTCTTGCCGGCACCGTTGGGGCCGAGCACCGCGGTGACGCCCGCTTCGACCGTGAGGTCGAGGCCGTCCACCGCGGTTTTCGTCCCGTACCGCTTCACCAGGGACCGGACCTGGACGACAGGCTCACTTCGCATGGGACCAGAGTCTAGGTACGCGCCGGACGCCTCAGGCGGGCGGGTCCGCAACCTCCTCCTCACGGGGCCGGTGCAGGGCCAGCCACCGCTGCGCGTAGGCCACCGCGTCCGCCACCGGGAACAGCCGGGCGTCGGCCGCGCCCACCCCGCCCCGTACGACCGGGCGGTCACGCTCGAAGTCGTGGCCCAGCTCGTCGAACCGGTCCGAGGTGATCGACACCTCGGTCGGTTCCTCCCAGCCGGCCGGGCCGGGCCGTCCCACCCGCACCCGCGGGGACGGGATGCGGTACTCGGCGAGATGGAAGCTGGTGCAGGTCCGGTAGCCGGTGCCGAGCAGCAGAACGCGGGCGCCGAGGGCCTCCAGCCGGGCCAGCGGGCTGTGCTCGCCGAGTCGGCAGTCGGGCGCGTGGCCGGCCGTGACGGCGCCCGCGCGCGGGCCGAGCGCGGCGAAGGAGGTGTGCGGGTGCGCGCTGCGGACGGCGCCCGGCCAGGTGCGTACGGTCTCCGGGATCACGCCGACCCCGCGCGAGGGCGTGAGCAGCGGGTCGTACACCGGCATGGACGCCCGGATCGCCGCCCACCATTCCCGGGGCACCGGGGGACCGCTCCACAGCGCGGGGTCGGAGAGGTCGCCGGACTGGGTGGGGACCACCAGGGTGCCGTGCGGACCGAGCGCGTCGACAAGGCCCTGGACGACCGCGACGGCACCTCCGCAGACCCAGCCGAGGGAGCTGAGGGAGGAGTGCAGCAGGAGCGTTTCACCAGGGCGGACGCCGAGCGCGCGGACCTCGGTGGCGACCGTGTCGCGAGTGACGAGAGGGCCGGTCGGAGGGGGTGTCGGCATGGCCGGTGAGTCTGGCGGAAGAGGGGTCCCGGCGCCAGCCGTCTGATCGATCAAAGATCGTTTTCCCAGGTCAGCTTAGGTATGCCTAAGTGATGTAGGGCACCGCGCGGTGGGCAGGGGGCGGCTTGCCTGGCTCCGGCGAATTACGCAACAATGGTGTTGTGAAATACGTCGGCGAGGCTCCCGAGGCAGGGGAGACCCCCACGGGTCCCCCGCAGGAAGAGCACGCGACCGGAGAGCGTTCCACGCGCAACCGGGTCGCGCGGTCGATCCTGGACCACGGCCCCTCGACCGTCGCCGAGCTGGCCGGACGGCTCGGGCTCACCCAGGCGGCGGTACGCCGGCACCTGGACGCGCTGGCCGCCGACGACGTGGTGGAGCCGCGCGAGCAGCGGGTGTACGGGGCGCGCACCCGCGGCCGTCCCGCCAAGGTGTTCGCCCTGACCGACTGCGGCCGCGACGCCTTCGACCAGTCCTACGACAAGCTGGCCGCGGACGCCCTGCGCTGGATCCAGGAGCGGTTCGGCGGGGACGAGGCGGTGGTGGCCTTCGCCCGCGCGAGGTTCGCCGAGCAGGCCGCCGCGTACCGCCAGGCGATCGAGGCCGCCGGCCCCGACGGGCGCACCGAAGCCCTCGCCAGGGCCCTGAGCAGGGACGGGTACGCTGCTACGGCGCGCAGTGCGCCGCTCCCGCAGAAGGGCGAGCAGCTCTGCCAGCACCACTGCCCGGTGGCCCACGTCGCGGAGAAGTTCCCGCAACTGTGCGAGGTGGAGACCGAGATCTTCTCCCAGCTGCTCGGCACGCACGTCCAGCGGCTGGCGACCATCGCGCACGGCGACGGCGTCTGCACGACGTTCATCCCCAAGATTTCCAAGACGCAAGTTCACAGCCACAACGCATCTGCAAGCACGGCCGGGAGGAACCCCGCATGACTCTCCCCACGGAGACTGCCCACCCCGAACTCGAGGGCCTGGGCAAGTACGAATACGGCTGGGCCGACTCCGACACGGCCGGCGCCTCTGCCAAGCGTGGCATCGACGAGGACGTCGTCCGCGACATCTCCGCGAAGAAGAGCGAGCCGGAGTGGATGACCAAGCTCCGCCTCAAGGGCCTGCGCCTCTTCGAGAAGAAGCCGATGCCGAACTGGGGCTCGGACCTGTCGGGCATCGACTTCGACAACATCAAGTACTTCGTGCGCTCCACCGAGAAGCAGGCGGAGTCCTGGGAGGACCTGCCCGAGGACATCAAGAACACGTACGACAAGCTCGGCATCCCGGAGGCGGAGAAGCAGCGCCTCGTCGCCGGTGTCGCGGCCCAGTACGAGTCCGAGGTCGTCTACCACCAGATCCGCGAGGACCTGGAGGAGCAGGGCGTCATCTTCCTGGACACCGACACCGCTCTCAAGGAGCACCCGGAGCTCTTCAAGGAGTACTTCGGCACCGTCATCCCCGTCGGTGACAACAAGTTCGCCTCGCTGAACACCGCCGTGTGGTCGGGCGGCTCCTTCATCTACGTCCCGCCGGGCGTCCACGTGGAGATCCCGCTCCAGGCCTACTTCCGTATCAACACGGAGAACATGGGCCAGTTCGAGCGGACCCTGATCATCGTCGACGAGGGTGCCTACGTGCACTACGTCGAGGGCTGCACCGCCCCGATCTACAAGTCGGACTCGCTGCACAGCGCGGTCGTCGAGATCATCGTCAAGAAGAACGCCCGCTGCCGCTACACGACCATCCAGAACTGGTCGAACAACGTCTACAACCTGGTCACCAAGCGCGCCGTGGCGTACGAGGGCGCGACCATGGAGTGGATCGACGGCAACATCGGCTCCAAGGTGACGATGAAGTACCCGGCCGTCTACCTGATGGGCGAGCACGCCAAGGGCGAGACCCTCTCCATCGCCTTCGCGGGCGAGGGCCAGCACCAGGACGCCGGCTCCAAGATGGTCCACATGGCGCCGAACACCTCCTCCAACATCGTCTCCAAGTCGGTGGCGCGCGGCGGCGGCCGTACCTCCTACCGCGGTCTGGTCGAGATCGGCGAAGGCGCCCACGGCTCGAAGTCCAACGTGCTGTGCGACGCGCTGCTCGTCGACACCATCTCCCGCTCCGACACGTACCCCTACGTGGACGTGCGCGAGGACGACGTGTCCATGGGCCACGAGGCGACCGTCTCCAAGGTCTCCGAGGACCAGCTCTTCTACCTGATGAGCCGCGGTCTGAGCGAGTTCGAGGCGATGGCGATGATCGTGCGCGGCTTCGTCGAGCCGATCGCCAAGGAGCTGCCCATGGAGTACGCCCTCGAACTCAACCGGCTGATCGAGCTCCAGATGGAAGGCGCGGTCGGCTAAGCACCGCCCGCCGTTCGTCAAGCCACTCACGTAAGAAAGCGAGCAGACCGACAGCCATGGCTGAGGCTCAGAACATCCCCGTGGGCTCCACCACCGCGGGCCAGATCGCGGTGGCCGCCGAGTCGACCGTCGCCACCCGCATGAGCGCGCCCCCGTCCTTCGACGTGGCGGACTTCCCCGTCCCCCACGGCCGCGAGGAGGAGTGGCGGTTCACCCCGCTGGAGCGCCTGCGCGGGCTGCACGACGGCACCGCGGTCGCCACCGGCGACGGCGTGAAGGTGGACGTACAGGCCCCCGAGGGCGTCGTCGTCGAGACCGTCGGCCGTGACGACGCCCGGCTCGGCCGGGCGGGCACCCCGGTGGACCGGGTCGCCGCGCAGGCCTGGTCGGCGTTCGAGAAGGCCGGGGTCGTCACCGTCCCCAAGGAGACCGTGCTCACCGAGCCGATCCGGATCGCCGTGCACGGCGAGGGCGGTGTCGCCTACGGCCACCAGGTCGTCGAGCTCGGCGCCTTCGCCGAGGCCGTCGTCGTCATCGACCACACCGGTGACGCCGTGCTCGCCGCCAACGTGGACTTCGTCCTGGGCGACGGCGCCAAGCTGACCGTCGTCTCCGTCCAGGACTGGGACGACACGGCCGTGCACGTCGGCCAGCACAACGCGCTGATCGGCCGCGACGCCACCTTCAAGTCGTTCGTCGTCACCTTCGGCGGCGACCTCGTACGCCTCCACCCGCGGGTCGCCTACGCGGGCACCGGCGGCGAGGCCGAGCTGTTCGGCCTGTACTTCACGGACGCCGGCCAGCACCAGGAGCACCGCCTGCTGGTCGACCACAACACCCCGCACTGCAAGTCCAACGTGATGTACAAGGGCGCGCTCCAGGGCGAGGGCGCGCACGCGGTGTGGATCGGCGACGTCCTCATCGAGGCCAAGGCCGAGGGCACGGACACCTACGAGATGAACCGCAACCTGGTTCTGACCGACGGCGCCCGCGTCGACTCCGTGCCGAACCTGGAGATCGAGACCGGCGAGATCGTCGGCGCCGGGCACGCCAGCGCCACCGGCCGCTTCGACGACGAGCAGCTCTTCTACCTGATGGCCCGCGGCATCCCCGCCGACGAGGCCCGCCGCCTGGTGGTCCGTGGCTTCTTCGCCGGACTGGTCCAGCAGATCGGCGTCGACGACATCGAAGAGCGCCTCCTCGTGAAGATCGACGAGGAGCTGGAGGCGTCGGTCTGATGACGTCGTTCCTGCGCGCCTGTGGGCTGAGCGAGCTGGAGGAGGACACCCCGAAACGGGTGGAACTCGACGGCACGCCGGTCTCGGTCGTGAAGACCGAGGGGGAGGTGTTCGCCATCCACGACATCTGCTCGCACGCGAACGTCTCGCTCTCCGAGGGCGAGGTGGAGGACTGCCAGATCGAGTGCTGGCTGCACGGCTCCGCCTTCGACCTGCGCACCGGCAAGCCGTCCGGCCTTCCCGCGACGCGCCCCGTCCCCGTATACCCCGTAAAGATCGAAGGGGACGACGTACTCGTCTCCCTCACCCAGGAGTCCTGAGGCACCCATGGCAACGCTTGAAATCCGAGACCTGCACGTCACCGTCGAGGCCGACAACGCCACGAAGGAGATCCTCAAGGGCGTCGACCTCACCGTGAAGCAGGGCGAGACGCACGCCATCATGGGCCCCAACGGCTCCGGCAAGTCGACCCTCGCCTACTCCCTCGCGGGTCACCCGAAGTACACGGTCACCGGCGGCACCGTCACCCTCGACGGTGAGGACGTCCTGGAGATGTCCGTCGACGAGCGCGCCCGCGCCGGCCTGTTCCTGGCCATGCAGTACCCGGTCGAGGTCCCCGGCGTCTCGGTCTCCAACTTCCTGCGCACCTCCGCCACCGCGATCCGCGGCGAGGCCCCCAAGCTGCGCACCTGGGTCAAGGAGGTCAAGGAGACCATGGAGCGCCTCTCCATGGACCCCTCCTTCGCCGAGCGCAACGTCAACGAGGGCTTCTCCGGCGGTGAGAAGAAGCGCCACGAGATCCTTCAGCTGGAGCTGCTCAAGCCGAAGATGGCGATCCTCGACGAGACCGACTCCGGTCTGGACGTCGACGCCCTGCGCATCGTCTCCGAGGGCGTCAACCGCGTCCGCGAGACCGGCGAGGTGGGCACCCTGCTCATCACCCACTACACGCGCATCCTGCGCTACATCAAGCCCGACTTCGTCCACGTCTTCTCCGGCGGCCGCATCGTCGAGTCCGGCGGCGCCGAGCTCGCCGACAAGCTGGAGAACGAGGGCTACGAGGCCTACACGAAGGGTGGCGTATCCGCGTGACGCAGTTGCCGGGCCTCCTCGACACCGAGGCGATCCGCAAGGACTTCCCCATCCTGGACCGTCAGGTCCACGACGGTAAGAAGATCGTGTACCTGGACAACGCGGCGACCTCGCAGAAGCCGCGCCAGGTGCTGGACGCCCTGAGCGAGTACTACGAGCGCTACAACGCCAACGTCCACCGCGGTGTGCATGTGCTCGCCGAGGAGGCCACGGCGCTGTACGAGGGCGCTCGCGACAAGGTGGCGGAGTTCATCAACGCGCCGAGCCGCGACGAGGTGATCTTCACCAAGAACGCCTCCGAGTCCCTCAACCTCGTGGCGAACATGCTGGGCTGGGCCGACGAGCCCTACCGCGTGGACCACGAGACCGAGATCGTCATCACCGAGATGGAGCACCACTCCAACATCGTTCCGTGGCAGCTGCTGGCGCAGCGCACCGGCGCGAAGCTGAAGTGGTTCGGCCTGACCGACGACGGCCGGCTCGACCTGTCCAACATCGACGAGATCATCACCGAGAAGACGAAGATCGTCTCCTTCGTGCTGGTGTCGAACATCCTGGGCACGGTCAACCCGGTCGAGGCGATAGTGCGCCGCGCGCAGGAGGTCGGCGCGCTGGTCTGCATCGACGCCTCGCAGGCGGCACCGCACATGCCGCTGGACGTACAGGCCCTCCAGGCCGACTTCGTGGCCTTCACCGGCCACAAGATGTGCGCTCCGACGGGCATCGGGGTGCTGTGGGGACGCCAGGAGCTCCTGGAGGACCTGCCCCCCTTCCTCGGCGGCGGCGAGATGATCGAGACGGTGTCGATGCACTCGTCGACGTACGCCCCGGCGCCCCACAAGTTCGAGGCGGGCACCCCGCCGATCGCCCAGGCGGTCGGCCTGGGCGCGGCGGTCGACTACCTGTCGGCCATCGGCATGGACAAGATCCTCGCGCACGAGCACGCGCTCACCGAGTACGCGGTGCGCCGGCTGTCCGAGGTGCCGGAGCTGAAGATCATCGGCCCGACGACGGCCGAGGACCGCGGCGCGGCGATCTCGTTCACGCTCGGCGACATCCACCCGCACGACGTGGGCCAGGTCCTCGACGAGCAGGGCATCGCGGTCCGGGTCGGCCACCACTGCGCCCGCCCGGTCTGCCTGCGCTACGGAATTCCCGCGACCACGCGAGCGTCGTTCTATCTGTACTCCACTCCGGCCGAGATCGACGCTCTGGTCGAAGGCCTGGAGCACGTACGGAACTTCTTCGGCTGAGGGGCGTGCTGACAACGTGCTGTGCTACCCCGGGGGGCGACCCCCGGACCCCCGGCCGGAAGGCCATGTAACGGACGCTGGGATGCGAGGTTTGCCGCAGTGAAGCTGGACTCGATGTACCAGGAAGTCATCCTGGACCACTACAAGCACCCGCACGGGCGTGGTCTGAGGGATGGCGACGCCGAGGTGCACCACGTGAACCCGACGTGCGGTGACGAGATCACTCTGCGGGTGAAGTACGACGGCACGACGATCAGCGACGTCTCGTACGAGGGGCAGGGCTGCTCGATCAGCCAGGCCTCGGCGTCCGTGCTGAACGACCTCCTCGTCGGCAAGGAGCTGGCCGACGCGCAGCGGATCCAGGAGACGTTCCTGGAGCTGATGCAGTCCAAGGGCCGTATCGAGCCCGACGACGTGATGGAGGAGGTGCTGGAGGACGCGGTCGCGTTCGCCGGTGTCTCCAAGTACCCGGCCCGGGTCAAGTGCGCCCTCCTGAGCTGGATGGCGTGGAAGGACGCGACGGCCCAGGTACTGGGCGGGGCCGACGCCGAAAGGAAGACGGCATGAGCGAGACCGTTGAGATGAAGCCCGCCTCGGAAGAGGAAGTCCGTGAGGCGCTGTACGACGTCGTCGACCCCGAGCTGGGCATCGACGTCGTCAACCTGGGCCTGATCTACGGCATCCACATCGACGACGCGAACATCGCGACGATCGACATGACGCTGACCTCGGCGGCCTGCCCGCTGACGGACGTGATCGAGGACCAGGCCAAGTCCGCCACGGACGGCCTGGTGAGCGAGCTGCGCATCAACTGGGTGTGGATGCCGCCGTGGGGCCCCGACAAGATCACCGACGACGGTCGCGAGCAGCTCAGGGCGCTGGGCTTCAACGTCTGAGCCCGCACCCGCCGAGCTGCGGCGGACCTGCGGTGGACCCGCACAGTGGCCCCCGGCCTTCCGGCCGGGGGCCACTGGCGTTGCCGCGGTCGCCGCCGCTGTCAGCTCGGACCGGCCACCAGCCGGAACGTCGCGTCGGCGCGGTAGAGGTCGCTGTTCTGGTACGGGTCCAGACGCAGCTGGAAGTTCTTGTGGCGCAGGAACCGGCCCGGGTAGTTGACCGCCTCCAGCATCACCGCGCCGGACGCCACGGACGACGTCCGCGGGCAGAAGGTGGCGTCCTTGCGGAAGAGGGACGAGCCGTCGTCGGGCTCGGCGCGCAGGACGAAGTCCCGGTGGCGCAGATAGCCGCCGTCGGCCGTGGCGAAGGAGTAACAGGACGCGTCGGCAAGGCCGTCGACCCGCCGGAAGGCGGCACCCTGGCGAGGCGAGGGCGAGCCGACCTGATCGAGCTTCACCAGGCCGCCGCTCATCTGCCAGTAGCGGTCGGGGTAGTTGACCGAGCGGACGGCCGTCCAGGCCGCCGACGGCGCGGGCGTGGCGGGCGAACCGCCGCTGGAACCGGCGGACTCGGCCGGCTTCGCGGAGGCCGCGGGGCTCGTGCCGTCGGCCGCCGGACCGGTGGGCGTGGATGTCGCGGACGTGGACCCGGCCGTCGTCGACGGGGTGCCCGTCCCGCCGGGCGTCCCGGAGCCGGAGGCGGACGGTGTCGCGAAGGAGATCAGGCCCGGCACCGTCGCCTCGCTTCCCGGCAGGGCACTCTTCGTCCTGGCTGACGCGTCGTCCGTTTCCTTGTGGGGCACGGTGATCGCGACGACACAGCCGACGACGGTGGATATCGCGAGAGCGCCGGCCAGCCACAGGCGGCGCGTTCCCGGGGCCCGGCTGGTGTCCGGGGCCCAGCCGTTCTCCCAGGGGCGCTGGGAGGGCGGGGACTTGTCTTCTGGCATGCGTGGTTCCTCCGCCGGCGCCCGGGGCGACGGCTGTGACCGTGGTGATGGTGGGGGGTTGAAGCGGTGAAAGAGTAGTGGAGGCAAGGGAGTTCGGACACCAATTTCAGTGAGCGGTTTCTATGAGACACGGCGGCGACGGGTCACGGCGGCGACGGCTCACCGCGACGACGGCTCACCGGGACGGGCCGGATCCGGTGGCGCCGGGCCGCCACCGGTTCCTCGGGGTCAGGGGGTGATCCGCACGACCTGCGGGTCGTGGTCGCTGGTCTGGTCCGGGAACTCGCTGTCGATGTGCACGATGTCGTAGTCGTGCGCCGTGATCGACGAGCTGACCAGGGTGTGGTCGAGCACCTGCGAGTTTCCGTCGTAGACGTAGGTGTACTGCTGAGCGGCCGGCAGGGTGTCCACCAGGTCGGTCAGCACCCCGCCCTCCAGGTTGGAGACCGCGGTGGAGAACCGGTAGTCGTTCAGGTCGCCGAGCACGACCACGTTCGCGTCCGACTGGGCGGCGAGGACCGAGTCCACGAAGGAGTTCACCACCGGGCCCTGGCTGTTGCGCCGGGTCTCGGAGGGCCGGGCCGGCGCCTGGTACTGGCTGTGCAGCGAGTAGTCGCCGCCCTTCGACACGAAGTGGTTGGCGATCACGAAGTACTTCTCGCCGTTGAAGGTGAACTCCGCCGCCAGCGGCTTGCGGCCGGCCGACCAGGCGGAGTCGGTGGGCGCGATGCGGCCCGGGTTGTACGTGAGCTGCGCGACCCCGCCGCTCGTCGTCACCGTCTCGGCGGTGGTCGCCGTGGCGCTGCCGCGCGAAGTGAAGCCCACCCGGGCGGAGTTGTACAGGAACACCTGGCGGATGTCGCCGCCGGTCTCCCCGCCGTCCGCGTCGTTCGCCGGGTTGATCTGGGTGTACGAGTAGGCCGGGCCGCCCGCCGTCCTGATCGCCGAGATCAGGGTGGACAGGGTCGTGGTCGCCGAGACGGTGCCGTCGTCCGTCGCCCCACGGTCGCCGTCGGGAACGCCGACGACAGCAGGGTGCTGATCTGCACCCGGCCGGAGTTCCCGCGGCGTCGCCGCCCGCCACCTGAGACGGCCCGCGGCTGGTTGGCCTCCCGGCCCCCCGGCCGGTTAGGTTTCCCTCATGACCGAAACGACTGCTCCTCGCACCACCGGCGCCGTGGCCGCCGGGCTCGCCACCGTCGCCGCCGACGGCACCGTTCTCGACACCTGGTTCCCCGCGCCCGAGCTGTCCGCCGCACCGGGCCCCGCCGGCACCGAGCGGCTCGACGACGAGCGCACCCGCGAGCTGCTCGGTGAGCACGGTGTCGCCGCCCTCGGCAAGGACGAGGTGCGCGGTGTGGAGATTGTCGCGGTCCGTACGGTCATCTCCTCGCTCGACGACAAGCCGCTCGACACGCACGACGTCTACCTGCGTCTGCACCTGCTCTCGCACCGGTTGGTCAAGCCGAACGAGCAGAACCTGGACGGCATCTTCGGCTTCCTCGCCAACGTCGCCTGGACCTCGCTCGGCCCGGTCGCCGTGGACACCCTGGAGACCGTGCGTCTGGCCGCCCGTGCGCGCGGCCTGCACCTCGGCGTCTTCGGCGTGGACAAGTTCCCGCGCATGACCGACTACGTGGCCCCGGCCGGCGTCCGGATCGCCGACGCCGACCGCGTCCGCCTCGGCGCCCACCTCGCGGCCGGCACCACCGTGATGCACGAGGGCTTCGTCAACTTCAACGCCGGCACCCTGGGCACCTCCATGGTCGAGGGCCGTATCTCGCAGGGCGTCGTCGTCGGCGACGGCTCGGACATCGGTGGCGGCGCCTCCACCATGGGCACCCTCTCCGGCGGCGGCAAGCAGCGCGTCGCCATCGGCGAGCGCTCCCTGGTCGGCGCCGAGGCCGGTGTCGGCATCGCCCTCGGCGACGACTGCGTGGTCGAGGCGGGCCTGTACCTCACCGCCGGCACCCGCGTCACGCTGCCCGACGGCTCGGTCGTCAAGGCCCGTGAGCTGTCCGGCGCCTCCAACATCCTCTTCCGCCGCAACTCGGTCACCGGCACGGTCGAGGGCCGCCCGAACAACGCGGAGTGGGGCGGCCTGAACGAGGTCCTGCACAGCCACAACTGACCCCCGACGGCCGTGACCTGCGGCCGCCTCATCGATCAACGCCCTGACCTGCTGCCGAGCTGTCGGCACCCGTCGACGTCGGTCACCATCGAGCACCCTTCCACGGCCCCGGCACGGCCCGGGAGGGCGCTCGCGCGTGAGCACCGCAGCGTTGTCACGCAGTCGGGCACTCACCGCTCGGCGGCCGACCGCGGGCAGTCCGGTTGTCAGTGCCTGCGTCTATGGCCTCAAGCGCGCGGTCGGCTTCCGGGGGTTCCAGCTCTGCAGGAATGGTTGCATCCCTCGTCTGCCTGGGGGTGGCCCGGAGACTCGGCCGGGACCTGACCGGCGACCGGGCTTCGTCGATGGCCAAGCAGTGACCTGCCGGCGCCGACCGCGCACCGATCTTGTCCGTGCCGATGCGCGCGGATGATCGGCGGGTGGCTTCTCGCTTGCGGCCCCTCCCGAATGGTCCTGACCGTCGCTGGACGAGACGGAAACTGAGACGGTGCTCCCATGAGCGAGACACCAGACCCCGGCAACCCGAACGGCATCCAGGTGGGCGACATCTACGAGGACTGCTCGTTCCATCCGGTGCTGTGCACCGCGGTTGACGAGGTGGCGGGCATCGTCCTCAGCGGTGTCTCCCTCATCGACGGCAGCTTTCCCCGCTCCTGCGACGCCTTGCACTGCGGGCCCATCCGCATCCGTGTCGAGGACGTCATGACCATCAAGCAGGACCTGGAGGGCTACGCCCGCCGGCGGAAGGAAGAGCTGCGGGCCAGGGGCGACATCTGATCCCCGGCTGATCAACGCACCCGCGCGAGCGCCTTCTTCACTTCGGCAGGTCTGCCGCGAAGCGGGCCAGTGTCGCGAAGTCGTCAGGCCGCAGGCCGATGCGTGGGTCGACGTGGTGCAGCAGTGCGGGGCCGTGATGGTGGGCGGTCACGTACGCGTCGTCGGCCTGGCTCTGCTCGTCGTCCACCCAGGCGAAGGGGCGGTCCCCGGCGTACGCCACGATCGCCTCGGTCTTCCAGTGCACCCCGTCGGGCCGCTCCGCGAACAGCCCGGCGCCGAAGTCGACGTACGGCAGTGCGGGCAGTCCGATGACCGGCGCGATCCAGCGGTTCGCCTCGTCCATCCAGGTCGTGGCCCAGCACAGCTCGAACGGCAGGGCGAGCAGCGCCGCGCCGTGCTCCGGATTCAGCCAGACCCGCAGCGGCGTGCCCGGCCGTACGGCGGCCCGGATCGTCGTGTAACCGGCGGGCCGCCGCTCCGCCTTCGCCGCGTACGGGTTGAGCGGGCCGTCGACGTCGAGGAAGAGCAGAGGGCGGCGCATCCGGTCACCGTACGGCAGCGGGGGTGTGGGGCGCGCGACCGTTTTCGACGGGGGCGGACCTCGGACTCGTACCCCCGGACGGGCCCTGGCCGGGCACCGGTCCGGCGGATCGTGAGCCGTCGGCAAGTCAGTGTGCGGGGTGGCCGTCCACGAGGTGGCGGTACCGGGTCAGCAGTCCGTCGACCGCCTCGCGGCTCGCGGGTCGCAGCGGTGCGCGGACCGGGCCGGCGGGCCGGCCGAGGGCGCCCAGGAGTCCCTTGGCGGTGACGGCGCCGGGCAGGTCCGAGGCCATCATCGACTCGATGAGGGGGACGGCCTGTCGCTGGAGCCGGGCCGCCCCGTCCGTGTCGCCCGCGTCGAACGCGTCCAGTACCGAACGCAGGTGGCGCGGGACGACGTTCGCGACCGTGCTGACGTATCCGGCGGCGCCCACCGCGTACAGGGCGAGGTTGTGTTCGTCGCAGCCCGCGTAGTACGCCAGGTCCGTGCGGGCCAGCACCTTCTGGGTGCCGAGGAAGTCGTACGAGCAGTCCTTGACCGCGACGATCCGCGGGTGTGCGGCGAGACGGATCATCGTGTCGGGCTCGATACGGGTGCCGGTGCGGCCGGGGATGTCGTACAGCACGACCGGCAGGCCGACGGCGTCCGCCACCTGTCTGAAGTGTTCCTCGACCGCGTCCTGCGGGGGCCTGCTGTAGTAGGGGGTGACCACCAGCACCGCGTCCGCGCCGGCCTTCTCCGCCGCCCGGGCGAGTTCCACGGTGTGCCGGGTGTCGGAGGTGCCCACACCGGCGAGCAGCGGCACCCGGTCGCCCACCGCCGCCCGGACGGCTCCGATCAGCGCCGCCTTCTCGGCGTCCGTCGTGGTCGGCGACTCGCCCGTGGTGCCGGACAGGACGAGCCCGTCGCAGCCCTCCGCCACCAGGTGTCCGGCCAGCCGCTGCGCACCGTCGAGGTCGAGCGCGCCCGCCTCGGTGAACGGCGTGATCATGGCGCAGAGGGCGCGGCCGAAGGGAGGGGCGGAGGAACCGGTGTGCGTCATGGGATCAGTCTCGGCAGGACGATCGTGTAGATCCACTTAATTCTTCTGCGAGGTATTGGTAAGGATTGCTGAGAGGTAGAGGGGGCGAGCGGCGCCGACCTCCTCGTCCCGCCGCCTCGCCGTTGCGCCCGGGTGCCCGGCGGCGGGCGCGGCCGGCTCGGCTGGGTGAGGCACTGTGTCCCCTTCGGGCCTTCATGGGCCACTATGGCCATGACGGTCACAGAACCCTGTCATGGGAGGCGTCATGAAACTCGGCAAGGCACTCGCCACCGGTGTCGCGCAGGAGCAGCCGCAGATCCGCCCGGACGAAGTCGAACTCCCCCGCGAGGCAGTGGACGTGGAAGCCGCCGCCACCGCCCCCGCTTCCGCCACCCCCGTGTCCGCGCCCGCGCCCGAAGAGGTGTCGGCCGCCCGATGAGGCTGCGGCTTCCGGCGGAACGTCCGACGGAGGCGCCGACCGGATTCAAGATCGCCCACCCGGTGCTGTCCCAGGACGGCACCCGGGCCGGGTTCACCGGTGTGTCGCTCGGCGGCGTGCTGCCGTACGCGGTCGTGGCCGACGCGTCCTGCGCCTACGGACTGCGGCACCGGGCGCCGCACCGGCGCTGCGACTGCGGCTTCCACTGCGTGCACGACCGTACGACGGCGGAGGCGCTGCTGTGCACGGCCGAGCACCGGGCGGCCGTGCTGCTGGAGGTCTCGGTGCTGGGCGCCTACATCCGCTTCGAGCGCGGCTTCCGCTACGCCCGCCAGCGGGTGCGCGTCGCGACGGTCGGGCCGTGCGTCTGCGGTACGACCGCGGCCGCGCTCGCCGACGCCGGGTGGGGCAGGCCCGGCTGGTCCGCCCTGGCGCCCGCCTGCGCGGCCTGTGTGCGCGGCCGTACGTCCTTGTCGCTCGCGGCGTTCGCCCGGCTGGCCGGGGACGGACTGCGGGTCGTGGCGGGCGGCGGCGGCCCCTGGGCCGGCGCGGGGACCGGCGGCCCGGCATCCGCGGCGGGCCACGGCACCCCGGCCGGTCCCGATGTGCGCGACGGCGCCGGACCCGCGGTGCGCGCGGACCTCGGTGTGCCCGAACTCGTCGCCGAGGCGGCCCTGTTGCAAGCCCGCCTGGACTGGTTCCAGACCCAGCTGGCCCGGCTGGGCGAGCCGGGGTCCGACGGAGCGGCACGGGAGTAGGGCGGGGTGGCACGGGTGGCGCAGGGGCGCTGCGGACCGGTCCGGGGCGACCGGGCCGGATCCCGGGGCGAGCCGTCACGCCGGTCCTGGGTACCCGAGGCGAAGTGGCCCCGGGAGGGAGCCGGAGCGAGGCGACCGGGCCGGGGAGGCCAGGGAGACGGGGGCGCACAGGGAGAGGTGCCTCGATGACGACGCGCAGGGCGAGACGCAGGGCGACGCAAGGCCCGGCCGGGAATGGGGCCGGGACCGGAGTCGACGCCTGGGCCGGCGGGGTCGCCGTGCCGTGCCGCCGGGTACGCCGGGTGCGGCGGGCCGGAGGCCGGTTCGGGCGCTTCCTGCGGGAGGCGGTGGCGAGGGCGGACGTCAGGGGCCGGGCCGGGGCGCGTGCCGCCGACCTCGGGGACCGGGCCGGTGCGCTGACCGTCCAGTTGCGCGGCGGTGCCGTCGAGGCCGGGCAGGGCGTGCGCGGCGCCGTGGTGGGCGCGGGGCGCGGCACGCGGGATGCGGTCGCGCGCGCGGGGCACAGTCTCCGGGACACGGGGACCCGGGCGGGCCGTTCGGCGGAGCATGTGCTCCCGGTGCCGTTGGGTACCGCGACGCGGGCCGGACCGCGGCACCCCCTGCCGGTGCTGATCGCCGGTGCGGCGGGGGCCGCGACCGTCACGGCCGCGGTGTCGCGGCGACTGCGGGAACGGTGCCCACGGCAACGGGGGTCACGGCGACAGAGCACACAAAAGCAGAGCGCGCAGTGGGCAAGGAAGCGGAGCGCGCGAAAGCGGAGCGCACGGCACGATTGACTTCAGTGGATTAGGTGATTCCGGTGACCTCGGTGACTTCAGCGGGGTCACGGCGCCACTGCGCGCGGCGACGGCACTCGCGCGGCGGGTGACTGCGGGACGCACCCCACCGAACAATCCACTCTCATGGACAGAAAAACTGTTCGGTGAGAGGCTGGACGCATGTTGGACGTCACCGTGATCGAGGACTCCGAGGCCGCAGCCGTCTCCCTGGATCCCATCAGGGCCAGGCTGCTCGCCGAACTGGCCGCGGGCCCCGCCTCGGCCACCATGCTGGCCGGCCAGGTCGGGCTGCCCAGGCAGAAGGTGAACTACCACCTCAAGGCCCTGGAGCGGCACGGCCTGGTGGAGCTGGCCGGCGAGCGCCGCAAGGGCAACGTCACCGAGCGGCTGATGCGCGCGACGGCGGCGTCGTACGTGATCTCGCCGCTCGCGCTCGCCGCCGTGCAGCCGGATCCGGACCGCTTCCGCGACCAGTTCTCCGCGCGCTGGCTGCTGGCCCTCGGCGCCCGGCTGGTCCGCGACGTCGGCTCGCTGATCACCGGCGCCGCGCGGGCGCGCAAACGGCTGGCGACCTACGCGCTGGACGGCGAGGTGCGCTTCGCATCCGCCGCCGATCGGGCAGCGTTCGTCGAGGAGCTCACGGCGGGGGTCAGCGCCCTGATCCGCAAGTACGACGCTCCGGAGGCCGAGGGCGGCCGTGATCACCGGATCGTGGTGGCCCTCCATCCCACGCTCAAGGACCCGCGGTCCGTCGCCGAGACCGAAGCCCGGCCCTCCGCCGCCCCACCGGAACTCGACCAGTAGGAGCCAGGAGCCAGTCATGTCCAAGGAATTCGAGATCGTCCGCGAGTTCGAGGTCGACGCCACGCCGGAGGAGGTGTGGGAAGCCATCACGCATGGCACCGGCGGCTGGCTGTGGCCGATGGAGTTCGACGGCGAGAGCGGCATCGGCCCCTTCGGGTCCACGCTCACGAACTGGGATCCGCCGCACCGCCTCACCTCGCGCACCGAGGACGTCCGCTTCCCGACCCAGAGCCTGAACCAGCTCGACCACACCATCGAGCCGCGCGACGGCGGACGGCGGGCCTGGGTGCGGTACGTGCACAGCGGGATCTTCACCGACGACTGGGACAACCAGTACGACGGCGCGAGCAAGCACACCGACTTCTATCTGCACACCCTGCGCGAGTACCTGACGCACTTCGCGGGCCGCCCGGTCGCCTTCGCGACGCTCCACGGGCCAGGCGCGTCCACGGCCGCCGACGCGTTCGACGCCGTGGGGCGGGCCCTCGGCCTCGCCGACGACACGGCGCAGGGTGCGCGGGTGACGGTCCGGGGACCGGCCGGGCGGGAGCTGGACGCCGTGGTCGACTACCGCAACCCGTACTTCCTGGGGCTGCGCACGGACGGCGCGCTGCTCCGCTTCTTCGGGCGCAACCACTGGGGCGCGCCGGTCGGCATCTCCGTCCACGACTTCACGCCGGGCGCCGACGCCAAGGCGGACGAGAGCGCCTGGCAGGACTGGCTCGACGGAGTGTTCGCCCGGTCCTGAGCGGCAGCCCTCGCGGACCGCGGACCACGGCCGGACCCGCCCGGGG
>NZ_JBEOWS010000175.1:0-19769 GCF_040296125.1 Streptomyces sp. NPDC002265
GTCGTGGTTCTCGCCACGACGGCACCGGGCGGCCCGGGAGCCCGCTTCGCCGATCAGCGCGCGTCGGTGAAGGTCCCGCCCTGCTCCGCCTTCTCCACCAGCAGCGCGGGCGGGGTGAACCGGTCGCCGTAGCGCTCGGCGAGCTGGCGCGCGCGGGCCACGAAGCCGGGCAGGCCGCCCTCGTAGCCGTTGATGTACTGGAGGACTCCGCCGGTCCAGCCGGGGAAGCCGATGCCGAACAGGGAGCCGATGTTGGCGTCGGCGACGGAGGTCAGCACGCCCTCCTCGAGCAGCTTGACGGTGTCGAGCGCCTCCGAGAAGAGCATGCGTTCCTGCATGTCCTCGAACGGGATGCGGTGGCCGGACTTGGTGAAGTGCTCCCGCAGCCCCGGCCACAGCCCGGCGCGCGCGCCGTCCTCCCCGTACTCGTAGAAGCCGGCGCCGCCGCTGCGGCCGGTGCGGCCGAACTCGTCGACCATGCGGTCGATGACCGCCTCGGCGGGGTGCGCGGGCCAGGTGCCGCCCGCCTCCTCGACGGCCCGCCGGGACTCGTTGCGGATCTTGCGCGGCAGGGTGAGCGTCAGCTCGTCCATCAGGGACAGCACCTTGGCCGGGTAGCCCGCCTGGGCGGCCGCCTGCTCGATGGACGCGGGCTCGATGCCCTCGCCGACCATCGCCACGCCCTCGTTGATGAAGTGCCCGATCACCCGCGAGGTGAAGAAGCCGCGCGAGTCGTTGACGACGATCGGCGTCTTCCTGATCTGGCGGACCAGGTCGAAGGCGCGGGCGAGCGCCTCGTCGCCGCTGCGCGCGCCCTTGATGATCTCGACGAGCGGCATCTTGTCGACGGGCGAGAAGAAGTGCAGCCCGATGAAGTCGCTCTGGCGTTCCACGCCTTCGGCGAGCGCGGTGATGGGGAGGGTGGAGGTGTTGGAGCACAGCAGCGCGTCGGGTTCGACGATGTGCTCGATCTCCTGGAACACCTTGTGCTTGAGCGAGGTGTCCTCGAAGACGGCCTCGATCACCGCGTCGCAGCCCGCGAGGTCCTGCGGGTCGGCGGTCGGGGTGATGCGGGCGAGGAGGGCGTCGGCCTTCTCCTGGGTCGTACGGCCCCGGGAGACCGCCTTGGCGCACAGCTTCTCGGAGTAGGCCTTGCCCTTGAGGGCCGCCTCCAGCGAGACGTCCTTGAGGACGACGTCGATGCCCGCGAGGGCGCACGAGTAGGCGATGCCCGCGCCCATCATCCCGGCGCCGAGCACGGCCACCTTGCGGACCTGGCGCGGCTCGACGCCCGTGGGCCGGTTGGCACCGGAGTTGACGGCCTGGAGGTCGAAGAAGAACGCCTGGATCATGTTCTTCGAGGTCTGGCCGGCCGCCAGCTCCACGAAGTAGCGCGCCTCGATGAGCTGCGCGGTCTCGAAGTCGACCTGGGCGCCCTCGACGGCGGCCGCGAGGATGTTGCGCGGGGCCGGGTAGGGGGCTCCGTTGGTCTGCTTGCGCAGGTTGGCCGGGAACGCGGGCAGGTTGGCCGCGAACTTCGGGTTGGCCGGGGTGCCGCCCGGAATGCGGTAGCCGGGGCGGTCCCAGGGCTGCTGCGACTCGGGGTTGGCGTCGATGAAGGCGCGGGCCTTGGCGATCAGGTCCTCGGGGCTGTCGGCCACCTCGTGCACGAGACCGTTGTCCAGGGCGCGCCGCGGGCTGTACTGGGTGCCCTGGAGCAGCACCTTCAGCAGGGCGTCGGCGATGCCGAGCAGCCGGACCGTGCGGACGACACCGCCGCCTCCGGGGAGCAGGCCGAGGGTGACCTCGGGGCAGCCGATCTTGGAGCCGGGGGCGTCGAGCGCGACGCGGTGGTGGCAGGCGAGGGCGAGCTCGTAGCCGCCGCCCAGGGCTGCGCCGTTGATCGCGGCGACGACCGGCTTGCCGAGGGTCTCGATGCGGCGCAGGTTGCGCTTGATCTCCAGGCCGCCGTCGAGGAGCTCCTGGGCGGTCTCGGGGGTGACGCGGATGAGGTCGCGCAGGTCTCCGCCGGCGAAGAAGGTCTTCTTGGCGGAGGTGAAGATGACGCCGCGGATCGAGTCCTTCTCGCCCTCCAGCCGGTCGGCGGTCGCGGCGAGCGAGTCGCGGAACGCCTGGTTCATGGTGTTGGCGGACTGGTTGGGATCGTCGAGGACGAGGGTGACGACGCCCGTGTCGTCCTGTTCCCAGCGGATGGTGGTGCTCTCGGTCATGACTGGTGTCTCCGTAGAAGTCTGAGGGTCCGCCGGGTGGTTACAGGCGCTCGACGACGGTGGCGATGCCCATGCCGCCGCCGACGCAGAGCGTGGCGAGGCCGTAGCGCTTGTCCTGGCGCTCCAGCTCGTCGACCAGGGTGCCCAGGATCATCGCGCCGGTGGCGCCGAGCGGGTGGCCGAGCGCGATCGCGCCGCCGTTGACGTTGACCTTGTCCAGGGACAGGCCCATGTCCCGCACGAAGCGCAGGACGACGGCCGCGAAGGCCTCGTTGATCTCGACCAGGTCGATGTCGTCGATGGTCAGACCGGCCTTGGCGAGCGCCTTGCGGGAGGCGGGCGCGGGGCCGGTGAGCATGATGGTCGGCTCGGAGCCGGAGACGGCCGCGGAGACGATCCGCGCGCGCGGGGTGAGCCCGTACCGCTCGCCGACCTCCTTGGAGCCGATCGCGACGAGCGAGGCGCCGTCGACGATGCCGGAGGAGTTGCCGGCGTGGTGGACGTGGTCGATCTTCTCGACCCAGTGGTACTTCTGGAGGGCCACGGCGTCGAAACCGCCGAGGTCGCCGATGTCGGCGAACGACGGCTTCAGCTTGGCCAGCGAGTCGGCGGTGGTGCCGGGGCGCGGGAACTCGTCGCGGTCGAGGACGACGAGTCCGCTGCGGTCCCTGACGGGCACGACGGAGCGCTCGAAGCGGCCGTCCTTCATGGCGGCGACCGCCCGCTCCTGCGAAAGCGCCGCGTACTCGTCGACGTCGCGGCGCGAGAAGCCCTCGATGGTGGCGATCAGGTCGGCGCCGATGCCCTGCGGCACGAAGTTGACGGCGAGGTTGGTCATCGGGTCGTTGAACCAGGCGCCGCCGTCGGAGGCCATCGGCACCCGGGACATCGACTCGACGCCCCCGGCGAGGACCAGGTCCTCCCAGCCGGAGCGGACCTTGGCGGCGGCCATGTTCACCGCTTCCAGGCCCGAGGCGCAGAAGCGGTTCTCCTGGACGCCGGCCACCGTGTCCGGCAGACCGGCGGCGACCGCCGCGATCCGCGCGATGTCCGAGCCCTGGTCGCCGACCGGCCCCACGACACCGAGCACGATGTCGTCGATCGCGGCCGGGTCGAGGTCCGGGAAGCGGTCACGGATCTCGTGGATGAGGCCCACGACCAGGTCGATGGGCTTCGTACCGTGCAGGGCCCCATTGGCCTTGCCGCGCCCGCGCGGGGTGCGGATCGCGTCGTACACGTACGCTTCGGTGCTCACTGACAAGCCTTTCAACGAGGGTTTCTGCCGAGCGGTATGGGGGCGTGGGAGCCGTGGGCCCGTCCGGGGCCGTGCCGCGGGTCCCGCGGCACGGGCCGTACGTCCGTCAGGCGTCCTCCGCCAGGAGTGCGGGTATCTGCCAGTCGCGGGCCACCGCCGCGGTGTCGGCGCCCGGTTGCGCGGGGCCGCTGCGGACGGTGGTGGGTGTCGCGGAGAAGCGGGGCGCGGGGGCGGGCTGGGTGATGCCGCCGTGGTCGGTGAAGGTGCCGCGGGCGGCCAGGTGCGGGTGGTGCGGGGCCTCGCGCAGCGACAGCACGGGGGCCACGCAAGCGTCGGAGCCCTCGAAGACGGCCGTCCACTCGTCCCGGGTACGGGTGCGGAAGCGGGCCGCGACGGCCTCGCGCAGCTCGCCCCAGCGGGCCCAGTCCTTGCGGGCCGGAGCGAAGTCCTTCAGTCCGATGAGGTCCAGGAACTCCTCGTAGAACTGCTGCTCAAGGGCGCCGACCGCCATGTGCCCGCCGTCGGCGGTCTCGTACGTGCCGTAGTACGGGCAGCCGCCGTCGAGGAGGTTGGCGCCCCGCCGGTCCTGCCAGCCGCCCGCGGCGACCATGCCGTGGATCATCGCGGTGAGATGGGCGGCGCCGTCGACGATGGCGGCGTCGACGACCTGTCCGCCGCCGCCCGCACGCGCGTGGTGCAGTGCGGCGAGGACGCCGACGACGAGGTAGAGGGAGCCGCCCGCGTAGTCGCCGACCAGGTTGGCGGGCACGGTCGGCGGCCGGTCCGGCTCGCCGATCATGCCGAGGGTGCCGGTGAGCGCGATGTAGGCGATGTCGTGCCCGGCACGGTGGGCGAGCGGGCCCTGCTGGCCCCAGCCGGTCATCCGGCCGTAGACCAGCCGCGGGTTGACCGCGTGGCAGGCCTCGGGGCCGACGCCGAGGCGTTCGGCGACGCCCGGCCGGTACCCCTCGATGAGGATGTCCGCGCGGGAGGCGAGGTCGAGGACGCGGGCGGGTCCTCCGTCGGCCTTCAGGTCGACGACCACCGAGCGCTTGTTGCGGTTGGTGACGTCGTACTCCGGGGCGACGCCGAGTCCGGGGCCGCCGGGGCGGTCCACCCGCACGACGTCGGCGCCGAGGTCGGCGAGGAGCATGGCGGCGAACGGGCCGGGCCCGATCCCCGCGAGCTCGACCACGCGTACGCCCGAGAGCGGGCCGCCGCCGTCGGGTGTCGTTGCCGCTGTCATCCAGCCCCCTGAAGCCGTGACCGTGACACTAGTGATGTAACACCGACGATGCTAAGAACACGTTCTACGCAACACAAGACCTGGGCAAGCAAGCGCTTAGCCAAGTATGCCCGGCGCGCCGCGGGACCGCCCGCCCGACGGCACCAAGTGGAGCAAAGGGTGTCTTCTGTCGTTTCTTCCGGGCATTCCCGGGCCTGGCCATCCGGTACCTCCGGGCTCGTCGCAGGGCTCCGCGCTCCGCACGCTAGCCTCAGCCACCGACAGCGGCGCGGCTGCACGAAGCGAGGGGTGTCATGACCAGGCTGAACAGGACGGACCGTCCGTACGACATCGTGCTCTTCGGAGCCACCGGCTTCGTCGGCACGCTCACCGCGGAGTACCTCGCCGCCCACGCGCCCGAGGGGCTGCGCTGGGCGATCGCGGGCCGCAGCGAGCGCGGGCTGCGGGAGCTGCGCGACCGGCTGCCCGGCGCCGAGCAGGTCGGCGTACTGCGGGCGGACGTGTCCGACCCGGCCTCGCTGCGCGCCCTCGCCGAGCAGGCGCGCGTGGTGGCCACGACCGTCGGCCCCTACCTCAGCTACGGCGAGGAACTCGTCGCCGCCTGCGCGGACGCCGGCACGGACTACCTCGACCTGACGGGCGAGCCGGAGTTCGTGGACCTCGTGTACGTACGGCACGACGCACGCGCGCGGGAGACCGGCGCCCGGCTCGTGCACGCCTGCGGCTTCGACTCGATCCCGCACGACCTGGGCGCGCTCTTCACGGTCCGTCAGCTCCCCGAGGGCGTGCCGCTGCGGGTCGACGGCTTCGTGACGGCGCACGCCACCTTCTCCGGCGGCACGTTCGCCTCGGCGCTGAACCAGTTCGCGCGCGGTCGGCAGATGGCGGCCGCCGCACGCGACCGCGGACGCCACGAGCCGCGGCTCGTGGGCCGCCGGGCCTCGGCACCGACGGGCGCGCCGCGCTTCGCCGGGGAGGTCGGCGCCTGGGCGCTGCCCCTGCCGACCATAGACCCGCAGATCGTCCGGCGTTCGGCGAAGGCCCTGGAGCGCTACGGCCCCGACTTCCGCTACCGCCACTACGCGGCCGTACGACGGCTGCCCATCGCGCTGGGCGGGGTCGCCGCCGTGGGAGCACTGGCCGCGGCCGCCCAGGTCCCGCCCGCACGGCGCTGGCTGTCCGGCCGGCTCAAGCCCGGGGACGGGCCCAGCGAGCGGACCCGGGCGCAGAGCTGGTTCTCGGTGCGCTTCGTCGGCGAGGGCGGCGGTCGGCGGGTGTTCACCGAGGTCGCGGGCGGCGACCCCGGGTACGGCGAGACGGCGAAGATGTTCGCGGAGTCGGCGCTCGCCCTGGCCTTCGACAGCCTTCCGCCGACGGCCGGACAGGTCACGACGGCGGTGGCGATGGGCGACGCGCTGACGGAGCGGCTGCGCCGGGCGGGGATCACCTTCCGGGTGGCCGCCGTCCGGTGAGGAAGCGGTCCGTTCACAGCGGCCAGGACACCACCGTGTAGATCATCCCGGCTATCCAGGCGAACCCGGCCAGCGCGGCGAGGATCAGGGCGGCCGTCACGGCCCGCTCGACGGGCCGGTTCGGGTCGGCGAGGGGCTTCGGGGAACGCTGCGTCGTCATACGGCCCAGCCTGTCCCCCGCCCCGGCCGGACCACATCCGTACAGGTACTCAGAACGGGTACTCAGAACCGGTACCCGGCGCGGGTACTCGGCGCGGCACACGGGCACGGGCACCCGGGGACAGGGCACGGACGGCCGGGTGGCGGGCCGTCAGCTGCTCGCCCCACTGCGGGACTTGAGACTTTCCGGACTCACGACCGGCCCTGACCGGGCCTGTTGCGGGAAAAGTCTCAACGGGCGTTTCAATGACACGATCGAAGCCTGGCCGGAAGCACGGCAGAGCAACGGAAGGCGAGGTTCGACGTGAAGTTCCTGCTCGAAGTCACGGTCGACGAAGGAAAGCTGGCGCAGGACCCGGCGGGCGAGCTGGGGCGGATCCTGCGGTACTGGGGCGGCAACCTGCACCACTACGCGCTCGAACCGGGCGACGGATCGGCCGTCTACGACTCCGAGTACCGCGAGGTGGGCGCCTGGCGGGTCGTCGCCTCCTGAAGCGCCCGCCGGCACAACGCGTCCGCCCGGCGGGTGGTCTCGGGGAGCCGGTAGGCGGGGGTGAGGGCGAGCGTGTGCGCGCAGGCGTTGTCCAGGCCGACCCGGTGGCCGACGGAGACGAACACCGGCTTGACGCCGTCCCTGGTGCGCAGGGCCCGTCCCACCTCCTCCGCGCCCGCCCTGAGCGGCGCGGCCGCTCCGCGCCGGACGCCCGGCTCGTCGTACGCGAACGTGAAGGGGTTCTTCGCAACGCCGATCGTCGGCAGGCCGGTGAGCACGCCGAGATGGCTGGCGAGACCGAAGCGGCGGGGGTGGGCGAGGCCGTAGCCGTCGCAGACGACCAGGCCGGGCGGACAGGGCAGGGCCGCGAGGGCGGCGAGGACCGTCGGGATCTCGCGGAACGCGAGCAGACCGGGCACGTACGGGAAGGAGATCCGGCCGACCGCCGTGGCCTCGGCGACCACGGCGAGTCCGGCCGCGTCGAGGACGACGGCTGCCGCCACGACGAGGTCCCGCTCGTCGTCGTAGGCGACGTCGACCCCGGTGACGTGCCCCGACCCGGGCGGCGGTCCCGGTTCGTCCGTCACCACCCGCCCGCGCAGCTCCTCCTGGACGGTACGGGCCTGTTCCTCGGTCGCGGGCCAGCCCGCGGGGATCGGTACGGTCGTCATGGTGCGACGAGCCTACGGCCCCTCCCCGTCGCCCGTACCGGGGGCTGGTGCCACGGACACTAGGCTCTTGATCATGTTCGTACTGGAGCTCACCTACACCGCCCCGCTCGAAGCCGTCGACGCCGTGCTGGACGCCCATGTGGCCTGGCTCGACGAGCAGTACGACAAGGGGCTGTTCCTGGCGTCCGGGCGCAAGAACCCCCGCGACGGCGGGGTGATCCTCGCCGTCGCGGCGGACCGGGCCGGGATCGAGGAGGTCGCCGCGAGCGACCCCTTCGTCGTGGCCGGTGTGTGCGCGTACCGCATCACCGAGTTCACGGCGACGAAGACGGCACCCGCGCTGGAGCCGTACCGCGAGACACTCGGCTGAGGCGCGGCCGGGTCAGTACGCCAGCCGGGCCACCCGCCCCTTCTCCCCCGCGGCCCAGCAGCCGGGGCCGGCGGCCGCGCAGTCCACGGTGTCGTACGAGCCCGTGTCGACCGTCCGCCAGGTGCGGCCGCCGTCCGTCGTCAGGTCCGTGCCGGTGGGACCGACCGCGAGGGCGGCCGTACGGCTGTGCGGCAACCAGGCGACACCGGAACGGTAGGCGGGCGGGGGCACGGCGGCGGGTCCCCAGGCGCGGCCGCCGCCGGAGGTACGGGCCGCCGCGTCCGGGGAGGCCTGGTCGGCACGGTAGTCGCCGCCGACCGCGAGGCCGTGGGTACGGTCGCGGAAGGCGAGCGCGAAGACACCGCGGGCCGGGTCCCCGGCCGGGATCGTGGTGTCGGCCGCCGTCCAGGTCAGACCGCGGTCGGCCGAGTGCAGCACACGCGCGCGTGCGCCCCCGCCGGTGGCCAGCCAGACGTCCCGCGGCCCGGAGGCCACCAGGCACTGGCCGCTCGCGGCGAAGCCCGCCTCGCCGTCCAGGGCGGCCGGCATGCCGGCGCTCGGCAGGACCCGCCAGGTGCGGCCGCCGTCGCCGGTGGACAGGATGCGGAACCGGCCGTCCACCGGGTCGCTCATCGCCAGGCCGTGCCGCCGGTCGAAGAAGGTGAGGCAGTCGTAGAAGGCCTTGGCGTCGGTGTTGCGGAAGGACTCCGTCCAGCTCGCCCCGCCGTCGTCGGTGCGGTACACCCGCGACGCCTCGCCCTCGCCGATGGCCAGCACCACGGCGCGCCGCGCGTCGAACGCCTCGACGTCCCGGAACTGGAGGTCGGCGGCGCCCGGCGGCGAGACGTTCCGCCAGCTCGCCCCGCCGTCCGTGGTGCGCAGGACCGTGCCGCCGGTCCCGGCCACCCAGGCCGTGTCCCGGTCGACGGCCGACAGCCCGCGCAGCCGGACGTCGGGGGCGCCGGTGTCCTTCGGCTCCCAGTGCGGGGCCGGGCGGGGCCACGCATGGGCCTGCGGCCGGGGCTGCGTGTGCGCCTGCGCCGGTACGGCGGCCGACGCGCCCACCGTCGCCGCCACCGTCACCGCCGCGGCGAGGAGGCGGGCGGACCGGCGCGACCGGCCGGCAGGCGTCGTGCGTCTCGTCTTCCCCAAGTGCACCGAACGTCTCATGGCGGGGGAAGCTAGCCCACCGCCCCGCCCGCGTCCAGAGCGCCTCCGGTCGCCTCAAGTGCCTTGCACACCACGGGAGTAGCTCCCCGATCGCCCCTCCGACGGCTTCCGCGATCACTCCCGGATTCAACTCGGTGACCGAGGTCACTCGGCATTCGGGTGCACGGAAGGGCCGTTTCGTACGTCTCTACCAGTACCCGTCCCGTCCGGTCGTCCCGTCCGGTGAGCCCACCGAAAGTCCGTTCCTCGATCAGTCCCGAGATCCTTCCCGGAGTCCTTCCCGGAGTCCGTCCGGCCGTCCCCGCCGTCCAGCCGTCCTAGGGAGCAAGGCGTTGTCCACCGTCATCGAGCAGTCCGTAGAGGCCCGTCTGGTCGCCGCCGCGCCCCGGGTGCCGAGCATCCCCGCCACGCTGCACTACGACCGGCGCGACCCGTTCGCGATCCACATGACCTTCCCGGCGCCCGCCACCCTCGAAGGCGTCGACGTCTGCTGGACGTTCGCCCGCGACCTGCTCACCGCCGGCCTCCACGGCCCGGAGGGCCACGGCGACGTACGGATACGGCCGTACGGGTACGGCCGTACCGTCATGGAGTTCCACGCGCCCGAGGGCACCGCCGTCGTGCACGTCCACTCGGCGGAGATCCGCCGCTTCCTGCACGCCACGAGCGAGCTGGTCGAGATCGGCCAGGAGCACCTCCATCTCGACCTCGACCACGACCTGGCGGAGCTGCTGCGGGACGCGGGCTAGGTCCTGTCCGGCGCGCCTGCCAGCAGGGCGTTCAGCCCGCCGTAGCCGGGCCCGCCGGGCGGCACGTCGTACGTCCCCGTGCCCAGCAGCTCCCGCGCGACCCGGCGGACCTCGGCGTACGCGGCCTCGGCCAGTCCGGAACCGGCGCTCACGCGCGCGACGCCGAGCCCGGCCAGTTCGGCGACCGAAGGGGAGCCGGGGCCGATCAGGATGTTGAGCGGACCGTCCACGCCGTCGACGAGGAGCTTGACGGTCTCCGGGTCGACGGCCCCGGGGACGAAGATCCCGTCGGCGCCCGCGGCGAGGAACGCGGCGGCCCGTTCCAGCGTGCGCTCCACTCCCCCGGCGCCCCGCAGGAAGGTGTCGATCCGGGCGTTGACGAACAGCGGCACGTCCTGCGCGTCGGCGGCCGCGCGGACGGCGGCGATGCGCTCGGTCTGCTCCGCGACCGGCCGCAGCGGCTCGGGCCCCTCGTACAGCGCGTCCTCGATGTTCACGCCCACGGCGCCCGCCGCGAGCACCGCGCGGACGGTCGCGGCGACGCCCTGCGCATCCGGCGCGTAGCCGCCCTCGATGTCCGCGCTCACCGGCACCCGGACCGCGGACACGACGGCCGCCAGGGCCCCGACGGCCCGTTCGCCGTCGAGGCGGCCGCCGTCGGCCGCGCCCAGGGACCAGGCCAGGCCCGCGCTGGTGGTCGCGACGGCCGCGGCGCCCGCGTCCTCGACGACCCGGGCGCTCGCCGCGTCCCAGGCGTTGGGCAGGACGAGCGGGCGTCCGGGAATGTGCAGGGCTCGGAAGGCGAGGGCGCGCTCACGCAAGGTGCTCGGGTTCGTCATGGGGACCACTCAAGCAGCCGGTCCCCCGGCTCGGCTGGCAGGAATCCGACAGCAACGGGTCCAGGGACCGCAGGAGTCACAGGGCACACCCGGGCGGCCCGGTCGCGCGGCGCACAGGACCGCGTCCAGGTCCAATCTAATTCGATTGACGTCCCCCGAGGGTCTTCGTACCGTGGGAGACGTTCCTGTTGCCGTCGATTGGAGAAGGACGTTGCTCGTCTGAGGTCCTGAGACACCGCCGCACACACCCGAGGGTGTGTGTTTGGTGTGCGACCTCGGCGTCCGAGCCGTCCTCCTGAGTTCCGGCACAGGACTTTCCGGCGATTGCCCCGCGGTGTCTCGATACGCGCTTGCCCTGACCACATCAAGCAACCGCGAGGCCCGTATGTCCGCATCCCTCACCTGTACGTCCCTCTCCTTCGCCTGGCCCGACGGCACCTCCGTCTTCGACGGCCTCGACGTCACCTTCGGCCCCGGCAGAACCGGTCTCGTCGGCGTCAACGGCTCGGGGAAATCGACCCTGTTGAAGCTGATCGCCCAGGAGCTGGCCCCGGTCGACGGAACCGTCCGGGTCGCGGGAGAGGTCGGCTACCTCCCGCAGAACGTCACGCTCGACACCTCCCTCAAGGTGGACGAGGCCCTCGGCATCGCCGCCCGGCGCGCCGCGCTGCACGCCATCGAAAGGGGCGACGCGTCCGAGCGGCAGTTCGAGATCATCGGCGACGACTGGGACGTCGAGGAACGCGCGCTCGCCACCCTCGGCGAACTCGGTCTCGGCCACATCGGCCTGGACCGCACGATCGGCGAGGTGTCGGGTGGCGAGTCCGTGCTGCTGCGGCTGGCCGCGCTCCTGCTGGACCGGCCGGACGTCCTCCTCCTCGACGAGCCCACCAACAACCTCGACCTGTACGCGCGCAAGCGGCTGTACACGGCCGTCTCCGCCTGGCCGGGCGTCCTGGTCGTGGTCAGCCACGACCGCGAACTCCTGGAACTGGTCGACCAGATCGCGGACCTGCGCTCCGGCGAGATCGTCTGGTACGGCGGCACCTACTCGGCGTACGAGGAACTGCTGGCCACCGAGCAGGAGGCCGCCGAGCGCATGGTGCGCGTCGCCGAGTCCGACCTGCGCAAGCAGAAGCGCGAACTGGTCGACGCGCAGGTCAAGCTGGCGCGGCGCAAGAGGTACGGCCAGAAGATGTTCGAGCAGAAACGCGAACCGAAGATCGTCATGGGGGCGCGCAGACGCGCGGCGCAGGAGTCCGCGGGCAAGCACCGCATCATGCACGAGGAGCGGCTCGCCGAGGCGCGCGACCGGCTCGACGACGCGGTGGACGCCGTACGGGACGACGACGAGATCCGCGTCGACCTGCCGTACACGGCCGTACCGCCGGGCCGGACCGTGCTCACCCTGCGGGACCTGGAGCTCGCGTACGGTGCGAGCGTGGCCGGCGGTCTCGACCTGCACGGTCCTGAGCGGGTGGCGCTGGTCGGGCGCAACGGCGCGGGCAAGACGACGCTGCTGCGCACCATCGCCGGAGAGCTGGCGCCGGTCGCGGGCGAGGCGCAGCCGCATGTCCCGCTGCGCTTCCTGCCGCAGCGGCTCGACGTCCTCGACGGCGAACTGACCGTCGCCGAGAACGTGGCCCGGTTCGCGCCGGGCGCCACGAACAACCAGATCCGGGCCCGGCTGGCCCGCTTCCTGTTCCGTGGGGCCCGCGCCGACCAGCAGGCGGCGACGCTCTCCGGCGGAGAGCGTTTCCGGGCGGCCCTGGCCGCGCTGATGCTGGCGGAACCCGCGCCGCAGCTGCTGCTGCTCGACGAGCCGACGAACAACCTCGACATGGCGAGCGTGCGGCAGCTGACCACGGCCCTGGAGTCCTACGAGGGCGCACTGGTCGTGGCCTCCCACGACCTGCCGTTCCTGGAGTCCCTGGGCATCACGCGCTGGCTGCTGCTGGACGGGGAGCTGCGGGAGATCGCACCGGAGGAGATCGCGTAGCCGCCCCTCCCGGCCTCCGCCGGCCGGGGCGGCCGTGTCTCAGGAGGGCCACAGCCTGGCTCCGAGGGGTTCTGCGGGCGTCCGCCCGCGCTGCATGATGTCCAGCCTGCGCCGCATCATGGACACCGAGTACACACAGTGGATACGGAGACTCCTCGTGCCCAGCAAGAAGGCCCTCGTCCGCCGCCCCGGTCCGCGCCTCGCCGAAGGTCTGGTGACCCACATCGAGCGGGAACAGCCCGACGTCGATCTCGCGGTCGAGCAGTGGGAGGCGTACGTGGCGGCGCTGCGGGCGCACGACTGGGAGACGGTCGAGGTGGAGCCGGCCGACGACTGCCCCGACGCCGTGTTCGTCGAGGACACGGTGGTCGTGTACCGCAACGTCGCCGTGATCACCCGGCCCGGCGCCGAGGCCCGGCGCGAGGAGACCGCCGGGGTCGAAGAGGCCGTGGCCCGGCTGGGCTGTTCGGTGAACTGGATCTGGGAGCCGGGCACGCTGGACGGCGGTGACGTCCTGAAGATCGACGACACGGTCTACGTCGGCCGGGGCGGGCGCACCAACGCGGCCGGTGTGCAGCAGCTGCGCGCCGCCCTGGAGCCGCTGGGCGCGCGGGTCGTGACCGTGCCCGTGAGCAAGGTGCTGCACCTGAAGTCGGCGGTCACCGCGCTGCCCGACGGGACGGTGCTCGGGCACATCCCGAACGTGGACCAGCCCTCGCTGTTCCCCCGTTTCCTCCCGGTGCCCGAGGAGTCCGGCTCGCACGTGGTGCTGCTCGGCGGCGGCAGGCTGCTCATGGCCGCGAGCGCGCCGAAGACGGCGGAACTGCTCACGGACCTGGGTCACGAGGTGGTCGTGGTGGACATCAGCGAGTTCGAGAAGCTCGAAGGCTGCGTGACCTGTCTGTCGGTGCGCCTGCGGGACCTCTACGTCTGAGCCCGCACGACGTCCGGCCCCGGCCTCCTGCAGCAGTCCGGATTCCACGGAAAAAGGCAGGCTGATCAGCGGACTTTACGGAGAACTTAACCTACGGCAACGTAACCTACGGCTTCGTAGCCTACGATTCCGTAAGTTCCGGCACCGCTCGCCGGACGGTTCCACCGTGCACCACGTCCCCTGGAGTACCCGTGACGATCACCTCCCCTCACCTCGGCAGCTCTGCCGCGTGGACGGACGCCAAGCTCCTGTACGCGCTGGAGGAGGTCGTCGAGACGGAGCTGAACCGTCATCTGAAGGTCGCCAAGGACTGGATGCCCCACGAGTACGTGCCGTTCAGCGACGGCCGTAACTTCCCCGGCATTTTCGAGGACGGCGAGGCCTGGGGCAAGGAGCAGTCCAAGGTCACGGAGATCGGCCGGATCGCCCTGGTGGTGAACCTCCTGACCGAGGACAACCTCCCCAGCTACCACCACGAGATCGCCTCCCTGTTCGGCCGGGACGGCGCCTGGGGCACCTGGGTGCACCGCTGGACGGCCGAGGAGGGCCGGCACGGCATCGTGATGCGGGACTACCTGCTCACCTCGCGCGCGGTGGACCCGGACAAGCTCGAGCAGTTCCGCATGGCGCACATGAGCGAGGGCTTCGAGTCCGACAACCGTCACTCGATGCTGCACTCGGTCGCGTACGTCGCCTTCCAGGAACTGGCGACCCGCATCTCGCACCGCAACACCGGGCACCAGTCCGGCGACCCGGTCTGCGACCGCATGCTGGCCCGCATCGCGACCGACGAGAACCTCCACATGGTCTTCTACCGCAACCTGCTGAAGGCGGCCTTCGAACTGGCCCCCGACCTGACCATGCAGGCCGTGCGGGACGTCGTCGTGAACTTCCGGATGCCCGGTCACGGGATGCCCGGCTTCGAGCGGGCGGCCGCGCAGATGGCCATCGGCGAGGTCTACAACCTGCGTATCCACCACGACGACGTCATCCAGCCCGTGCTGCGCCACCTGAAGGTCCTGGAGATCGACGGCCTGGGCCCCGAGGGTCTGCAGGCGCAGGAGGAGCTCGGCCTGTTCATGGGCGGTCTCGACGCGGAGGCCCTGAAGTTCGACGAGAAGCTCGCGGCCCGCAAGGCGCGGATGGCGGCGCGCGCTGCCGGCTGACCGCACACGCGCGGCGGGCCGAATTCCCGGTGCGGCCCGCCGCGGACCTGCGGCATCATGCCGCCATGCGTGACGACAGCACCTCGCAGCAGGCGGTCGGCTTCCTGCTGGACCTGGTCGACGACAGGACCGGCGAGCGGGTCCGCCGGCGCATCGGCCTGCCCGGCCCCGACCGGTCCCCGAAGGCACAGCGCCGGCTGCTGTCCCTGTGGACGTGGCCGCCGGTGCCCGCGTCCCTGCTGCTGTGGGTCCTGGAGGAGGACGACCCCGACCTGAACACCGTGGTGTGGCGGCATCTGCCGGCGAACGACGGCATCCGCCGGGCCATCGTCCGCGGTGTGCCGTTCGGCCCCGGCCGTTCGAAGCCGGTGCCCGTCCACCCGACGCTGCGCGGACAGGAACCCCCGGTGCCGGAGAGTTTCACCCGGCTCGCCCTGATCGGCGCCCTGCGCGCGGTCACCTCCATGCAGGAGGGACGTGCCGCCGCGTCCATGGTCGTGGAGCACCCGGACTGGCAGGAGGCCGCCGACGCGGACCGGGAGCGCCCGCTGCCCGGCTACGCGCGCTGGGCCCTGTCCGTACGGCCGGACTGTCCGCCAGCGCTGCGCGCCGGGTTCGGCAGCCACCGCAAGTTCACCCACCGCGTGCAGCAGGCCGGAATCCTCAGCGGCCCGGCCGAGTACGCGACGCAGCACAGCCCCGCCGCCCGCGTCCTGGGGCTGCTGTCCCTGGGGAACACCCTCTTCCCGGCCCGCCTGGGCGCCGCCCGGGACGCGCTGCGCCCGCTCGTGCACGACCATCTGGGCGACCGCGAGGAGGCCTGGGCGGTACTGGCACAGCTGATGCCCACCTTCCACGGCACCGCCCCCGAACTGGTGGCGACCGCGGGCGCCATCGCCTGAACCGGCGCCGGGGCGAGGGGGGCGGGGCGGCTGGATTCGAACCAGCGTGCTCTGGTTTTGGAGACCGGTGCGCCTGCCTCTGCGCTACGGCCCCGCCCTTGGCACCCGAGCGTAATGCCTTCGCCCGTTGTCGGTGCGGGCTGGTACCAATGAGTCACGCGGTCACCTGCCATGCGGCACGGGGAGACAGGGCCCATGGCAGGTGGCGCGCTGCACGGGGGAACGGGGGCACGAGATGGCGTACGGGGAACGGGGGCTTCGGCGTCCCCCGGTCGTGGACCTGGCCGACCGCAGGGCGCTGGAGCGGTACCGTCCGGCGGATCCCGCGGTGGTCCGGGAGGCACGGCGGCTGAAGGAGGCCGCCCTGCTCGACTTCGGCCTGACCGAGTCGGCGGTGGCGTCCTGGCTGTACGCCAAGTGCCACCACCAGATCCCGACGACCGCGGTGGACACCGCGGCCGTGGTCGCCTCCGGCGACGGCACCTGTCTGCTGCTGTTCAACCCGGACTTTTTCGTCCGACTGGGCCTGGACGGCGTGAAGTTCGTGCTGTTCCACGAGGCGCGCCACCTGGTGCACCGACATCTGTACGCCGAGCCCGAACTGCGCGACGACCCGGTGTTCGAGCTGGCGGCCGAGGTCTCCATCAACCACGTGGCGCTGGTCCGCCTCGGCCGGACGGAGCTGCCCACCCTGAACGGCCGGCCCACCGGAGTCGACCCGCGCGAGGTCTACGAGGCCTACCGCGCGGATCTGACGGCGCACGGCCTGGAACCGGTCGCGTACGAGACGTTCATCGCCACGGACCTGCGGGTCCACGGCGAGCTGAAACGCATGCGGCATCCACCGGTCCGGCGGGGGCGGCTGTGCGTGCACCTGGCGCAGGGCGGGGTGCCCGCCGACCAGGAGACCGTCGACGCGGTCGTGTCCTCCGTGCTGCTCAACTCCCTGCTGGCGGCCCGGCGCGGGCACACGGGCGCGGAGCGTGAACTGCTCGACCTGATGCACCGCACCGAGGACGGTCCGGCGCGGACCGCGCGGATCTGGGGAAGGCTCGGCGCGGGCGTACTGCGCGGCGAGACCGCGCGCACGCGGACCGTCCACTGGTGGCAGCGCTGGCTCGTCGACGTCCTCGACTCCAGGCTGCGCGACGGCGAGCGGCTGGTGTACCCGAAGAAGCGCGGCGCCCTGCTCGCCGCCCTCGGCCAGGACCCGATGCTCGCGCGGCGCGGCCCGGTGCGCGAGAAGGTCCTCGTCATCGCCTACGACACCTCGGGTTCGATGCCGCAGCACGTGGTGACCTGGCTGACCGGACTCGTCGGCCGGATCGACGGGGTCGAGGCGCACTGGCTGTCCTTCGACGCCGTGGTGATGCCCTTCGCCCCGGGAGAGCGGGTGTACGGCGGGGGCGGCACGAGTTTCCAGGCCGTCGCGGACTACGTGGAGGGGCGGACGGCGGTCGACGGACGGCGTCTCGAGGTCCGTCCGGACGCCGTGGTCGTCCTCACCGACGGACACGCCCCCGCGATCACGCCCGCCGAGCCGGAGAGATGGATCTGGCTGATCACCGAGGGCGGCAGCGAGTGGCCCGAGACGCACACACCGGCGATGGCCTGCCATCGCGTACCCACGGAGACACCGCCGCTGCGGGGACCCGGATGACCGGCACACGAACCCACGGGGACAGGAAATGAGCACGCTTGCAGGGCAGTTCGCCGCCGCCGACCACGGCCGCGGCCCCGCCGAGGTCTCCCGCCTCGAAGGATTCATCGACGCGATGATCGAGCTGGGGCAGACCGGCCAGATCTTCGGCGAGCACGGCATCGGCAAGACGGCGACGTTCTTCTCGCATGTCGCCCGCGCCCACCCGGACGCCACGCTGGTGTACGTCCCGGCGGCCAACCTGACGCCGGACGACCTGCTGGTCAACGCGCCGGTACGGGACCCGCACACGGGCGAACTGGTGCTGCGCCAGCTGGTGATGAACCAGCTGAAGCCCGGCCGGCCGTTCGTGCTGCTCGTCGACGACTCCCTCCAGGCGGGCGACACGATCCAGGCGCAGCTGATGCAGATCGCCTGCGACTGGACCCTCGGCGAGCACGATCTGCGTGCCCTCGGCTGCATCGGCGTCTTCCTCACCGACAACGAGTCGCTGGCCGAGACCTCGGCCCGGCGCAGCGACCTGGCGCTCCTCGACCGCATGGTCACCCTGCGGATCACGGCGAACGACACCTCCTGGCGACGCCATCTCGCCGCCAAGTACCGTCCGTGGGACCTGCGTCCGGTCTTCTCCCTGTGGGCGTCGCTCCCCCCGGCGCTGCGCGAGCTGTTCTCCCCGCGCACGCTCGACCACGTCCTGGCCAACGCCCGCGAGGGTTTCCCGCTGCGCTGGGGCCTGCCCCTGGTCGACGGCGACCGGCTGCGGCTGGCCGAGCCCGGCCCGGACGGCAGACCGGGCCCGAACCGCACGGCCGAGATCCTCGACCAGGTCGCGGCGGCGCTGAACGTGCCCAACCCGTCGCGGATCGCCGACCCGGTACGGCAGGTCGTGCGGGCCGCGCTGCGCAACCGCTGGACGGTGCTGCTCCAGGGGCCGCCGGGGTGCGGCAAGACGGAGCTGGTGCGGGAGACGGTGCGCGCGGGGCTCGGGCGGGAGGCACTGTACTTCTCGCTGCCCGTGACCAACGTCGAGGACCTGTGCGCGCCGGTCCCGGCGGCGGACGGCACCCTGGACAATCTGCTGGCCGCCAAGTTCACCGGCCCGGAGCCCAAGGTGATCGTGTGGGACGAGTACAACCGGCCCAAGGACAAGGCCGCGTTCGCCAAGCTGATGGAGATCACCCAGGAGTGGTCGCTGGCCGGGCGCCGGATCGAGCAGCTGCGGGCGCAGATAGCCGTGCAGAACCCGCCGTACCACCTCGGCCGCAAGCTGCTGGTGTCGCGGAACAACATCGCCCAGGCGTCCCGGTTCACCGCGTCCCTGGAGGTGGAGCCGGACGACATACCGGCCAACGAGTGGCTGCTCGCCCGCTACGGCGCGGACGCGGAGACGGTCCTGGAGTGGTGGAAGCACGACATCGACGACGACGGCCGGGCCTGGATCACCAAGCGCACCATGGAGCGGCTGATCAAGCTGCACCGTCGCGGACTGCCGCTGGAGATGGCCACGGTCTATCTCGGGGACGGCGAGTACGCGCCCGTACCGCTCACCGCGCTGATCGACCGGTTCCGGGGCCGGCCGGTCACCGGTCTGCGGGAGCTCGCCCGCGACATCGACGCCTGGGAGGCCCGGCTGCGGCGAGCGGCCGAGCACTCGGACGAGGGCGGCGACGACAGCGACATCGTCCATCAGCTGCTGGCCAACGCGGAGTTGTCACAGTTGAAGAAACACCGTGCCGCGGTGTCCCGGCTCGTCCCGCTGCTGCCGGCGAAGCTGCGCGCGACCTATCTGGTGGGCGCGTCGCCGCAGCAACAGCGTTTCTGGACCGAGGTGTTCACGACGATGCGGCGTCCCGGCCGGAGCCCGGGAGGTGACTACCAGGATGCTTCCCGGTAGTCCTTGAGGAACACCCCGGACATCGGTTCCCCGGACTCGCCCCGCACGATCGGGTCGTAGACGCGGGCCGCGCCGTCCACGATGTCCAGCGGGGTGCGGAACCCGGCTCGGGCCATCCGTGCCTTCTTCGGCGCCGGGTTCTCGTCGGTGATCCATCCGGTGTCGACGGCGCACATGTGCACGCCCTGCTCGGCGAGTTCGGCGGCGCTGGTGCGGGTGAGCATGTTCAGGGCCGCCTTGGCCATGTTGGTGTGCGGATGGCCGGCGGTCTTGTTGCGCACGGCGAACCGGCCCTCGACCGCGGTGACGTTGACGACGTAGCGGCGCGGGTGCGGGGAGGCGAGCAGCAGCGGCAGCAGCCGGTCGCACAGCAGGGCCGGGGCGAGGGCGTTGACCAGCTGGGTCTCCAGCACCTCGGCGGGGTCGAGGGCGCCGAGCCGCGCCGACCAGGAGTTCTCCGGGGACGGATCGGGGAGCAGCCCTGCCTCGTCGGCCTCCCGCAGGGCGGCGGGCACGGCGGCCGCCGAGCCCGCCAGCATCCGCATGGGGCGGAAGCCCG
>NZ_JBEOWS010000176.1:0-19716 GCF_040296125.1 Streptomyces sp. NPDC002265
GGCGGATACGCGAACCATGCCGAAAGCACCGGCCACGCCGGACGGGACGGGCGCGACGAACGCGCCGCGCGCAGCGGGCCGGACAGGCACGCCGGTCCGGACGGCAGTCCCTGGACGTCAGCTGGAGAAGGCCGCGTCGAACGAGGCCGACGGCGGCTCGAAGTCGTAGGCCCGCAGCCGGGTGAGCGCTTCGGGGGCGCCCTGGAGCCGGTCCATGCCGGCGTCCTCCCACTCCACGGAGACGGGTCCGCGGTAGTCGATCGAGCGCAGCATGCGGAAGACGTCCTCCCAGGGCACGTCGCCGTGTCCGGCGGAGACGAAGTCCCAGCCGCGGCGCGGGTCGCCCCAGGGCAGGTGGGAGCCGAGGCGGCCGTTGCGGCCGTCGAGGCGCTTGCGGGCTTCCTTGCAGTCGACGTGGTAGATGCGGTCGCGGAAGTCCCACAGGAAGCCGACGGGGTCGAGGTCCTGCCACACGAAGTGGGAGGGGTCGAAGTTCAGGCCGAACGCCGGGCGGTGGCCGACCGCTTCCAGGGCGCGGTGGGTGGTCCAGTAGTCGTAGGCGATCTCGCCGGGGTGGACCTCGTGGGCGAAGCGCACGCCCTCGGTGTCGAAGACGTCGAGGATCGGGTTCCAGCGCTCGGCGAAGTCCTCGTAGCCCCGCTCGATCATCGACTCGGGAGCGGGCGGGAACATGGCGACCAGATGCCAGATCGCGGAGCCGGTGAAGCCGATGACGGTGTCGACGCCGAAGGCCGCGGCCGCCCGGGCGGTGTCCTTGATCCGCTCCGCGGCGCGCCGCCGTACGCCCTCGGGGTCGCCGTCGGCCCAGACGGCGGCCGGGAGGATGGCCCGGTGGCGCTCGTCGATGATGGCGTCGCAGACGGCCTGCCCGGTGAGGTGGTTGGAGATCGCCCAGCACTTCAGGCCGTACTTGTCGAGGAGTTGGTGACGCGAGGTGATGTAGCCGGGGTCGGCGAGCGCCTTGTCGACCTCGAAGTGGTCTCCCCAGCAGGCGAGTTCGAGACCGTCGTAGCCGAAGTCGCGGGCGAGACGGCAGACCTCTTCCAGTGGCAGGTCGGCCCACTGGCCGGTGAACAGGGTGAAGGGGCGGGGCATGTGACGGTCCTTTCAGTCCGCGACGGGCGTGTAGACGGAGTTCTTCTGGGCGCTCTCCTCCACGGCCGCCAGGACGCGCTGCACCTGGAGTCCGTCGGCGAAGGACGGGTCGGGGCGGCGGCCCTCGTCGATGGCGTGGACGAGATCGCGTACCTGGTGGACGAAGGTGTGCTCGTAGCCGAGGCCGTGGCCCGGCGGCCACCAGGCGTCGATGTAGGGGTGGTCGGGTTCGGTGACGAGGATGCGGCGGAAGCCCGCCTCGGTGCCGGGATCGGTGGCGTCGTGGAACCACAGCTCGTTCAGCCGCTCGAGGTCGAAGCAGAGGGAGCCGCGTTCGCCGTTCAGCTCGATGCGCAGCGCGTTCTTGCGGCCGGTGGCGTACCGGGTGGCCTCGAAGGAGGCGAGGGCGCCGGAGGCGAACCGGCCGGTGAACAGGGCGGCGTCGTCCACCGTCACCGTGCCGGTGCCGGCCGCGGGCATCGCGGTCAGGCCGCTGCCCGCGCCGCCGGGCAGCGGCCGCTCCCGTACGAACGTCTCCGTCAGCGCCGACACTCCGGCCAGTCGCTCCCCCGCCAGGTACTGGGCGAGGTCGACGATGTGGGCCCCGAGGTCGCCGAGCGCGCCGGAGCCCGCGAGTTCCCTGCGCAGCCGCCAGGTCAGCGGGAAGCCCGGGTCGGTCAGCCAGTCCTGGAGGTACGCCACCCGGACGTGCCGCAGGGTGCCGAGCCGGCCGTCGGCGATCATGCGGCGAGCGAGCGCGGTGGCCGGCACCCGGCGGTAGTTGAAGCCGACCATCGCCAGCCGTCCCCGCCCGTACGCCTCGTCGGCGGCCCGGGTCATGGTCACGGCCTCGGCGACGGTGTTCGCCAGCGGCTTCTCGCACAGGACGTGCTTGCCGGCGGCCAGCGCGGCCAGGGCGATCTCGGCGTGACTGTCACCGGGGGTGCAGATGTCCACGAGGTCGACGTCGTCGCGGGCGATCAGGGCCCGCCAGTCGGTCTCCACGGCCGCCCAGCCGTGCCGGTCGGCCGCCGCCCGCGCCGCCGCGCCGTCCCGTCCGCACAGCACGGCCAGGACCGGCTGCCGGGGCAGGTCGAAGAAGCGGCCCGCGGTGCGCCATCCCTGGGAGTGGGCGGCGCCCATGAAGGCGTAGCCGACCATGCCGACGCGCAGCGGCGGCTTCCCGGCGCCCGGTGGCGTCTCTGCTTCCCCTGACGGCTGCGGCTGTTCCATGCGCTCGTCCTCCTGTCGGTCGTGGCACGCTGGGGGGCTTGCGGCCCCCCGCGCGGTGGGGGGTGCGGGCGGGTCCGGTCACCGGAAGCCGGTGGACATGTACTGGTCGACGTTGGTCTTGTCGACGACGGCCGAGTAGAGCGTGACCGACGCGGGGATCTCGAACTCGGCGAGGCCTCCGATGCCCTTGCCCTGGCCGAGGGCGCGGGCGAGGTCGATGGCGGAGGCGGCCATCGTGGGCGGGTACAGGACGGTCGCCTTCAGTACGCCGTCGTCCTGCTTGATCGCCTGGAAGGCGGACAGCGCGCCGGCCCCGCCGACCATCAGGAAGTCGTCGCGTCCGGCCTGCTGGATGGCCCGCAGCGCGCCCACGCCCTGGTCGTCGTCGTGGTTCCACAGGGCGTCGAACTTCGACTGCGCCTGGAGCAGTTGCGCCATCTTCGCCTGGCCGGACTCGACCGTGAACTCGGCGGCCTGGCGGGCCACCTTCTGGATGTTGGGGTAGTTTTTCAGGGCGTCGTCGAAGCCCTGCGTGCGCTGCTTGGTCAGCTCCAGGTTGTCCAGTCCGGCGAGTTCGACGACCCGCGCGTTCGGCTTGTCCTTGAGCTTCTCGCCGATGTAGCGCCCGGCGTTGAGGCCCATGCCGTAGTTGTCGCCGCCGATGTAACAGCGGTAGGCCTGCGCGGAGTTGAAGATGCGGTCGAGGTTGATGACCGGGATGCCGGCGCGCATCGCCTTGAGGCCGACCTGGGTGAGGGCCTTGCCGTCGGCGGGCAGGACGACCAGGACGTCGACCTTCTTGTTGATGAGGGTCTCGATCTGGCCGATCTGCTGGGCGGTGTCGTTGGAGCCCTCGGTGACCTCCAGGGAGACGTCGCCGTACTTCTTGGCCCGGTTCTTGGCGTTGTCGTTGATGGCGTTCAGCCAGCCGTGGTCGGCCTGGGGTCCGGCGAAGCCGATGGTGACGTGCTTGCCCGGCTTGTCGTCGGCGGCCGGCTGGTTGTTCGCCGCGGTGTTGTCGTCCTTGGTGTCGTTGCTGGTGCAGGCGGTGAGCAGGGCTCCCGCGGAGACCGCCGCGGTTCCGAAGAGCAGTCCTCTGCGACTGGTGGTGTGTGACATGGCGGTGAACCCTTTCCTCAGGTCGTGCTCGCGGTGCGGCGCTGCACCAGGACGGCGGCGACGATGATGGCGCCCTTGGCGATCTGCTGGACGTCGCTCTGGAGGTTGTTCAGGGCGAAGATGTTGGTGATCGTGGTGAAGATCAGGACGCCGAGCACGGAGCCGGTGATGGTGCCGCGGCCCCCGCTGAGCAGGGTGCCGCCGATGATCGCGGCCGCGATGGCGTCGAGTTCGTAGAGGTTGCCGTTGGTGTTCTGGCCGGAGCCGGAGAGCACGATCAGCAGGAAGGCGGCGATGCCGCAGCACAGCCCGGACAGCAGGTAGAGGTAGAGCCGCTGGCGGCGGACGTCGATGCCGGCGAGCCGGGCGGCCTCCGCGTTGCCGCCGACGGCGACCGTGCGGCGGCCGAAGGTGGTGCGGTTGAGCGCGAGCCAGCCGGCGATCGTCACCAGCGCGAAGACCAGGACCAGGGGCGGGATGCCCAGCAGGTAGGAGTCGCGCTCGCCGAGTTTGAGGACGCCGTCGATGCTGACGATCTGCGTGCGGCCGTCCGTGATCTGGAGGGCGAGCCCGCGTGCCGAGGCCAGCATGGCGAGGGTGGCGATGAAGGGGACCATCCCGCCGTAGGCGATCAGCAGTCCGTTGACCAGCCCGCAGCCGAGGCCGACGAGCATCGCGGTGAAGAGGATGCCGGCGAAGCCGTACTCCTGGGTGGCGACCGTGGTCGCCCAGACGGAGGCGAGGGCGACGATGGCGCCGACGGAGAGGTCGATGCCGCCGGAGGTGATGACGAAGGTCATGCCGACCGTGACCACACCGATCACGGAGGCCTGGGTGAGGACGAGTTGCAGGTTTCGGGTGTCGAGGAACTCGTCGGGTTTGGTGATGCCGCCGATGAGGACCAGCGCGGCCAGCACCCCGAGCAGGGAGAGGGTGCGGACGTCGGCGCGGGCCGGCAGGGCGCGCCAGGGGGTGAGCCGGCCGGCCGGCGCCATCTTGCCGGCGGTGTCCCGGGGCGGGGAGACGGGCTGCGTCATGACGCCGGGGTTCCTTCCATGACGAGGTCGAGGACACGGTGTTCATCCAGTTCACGGGCGGGCGCCGTATGGACGACCCGGCCCTCGCGCAGCACCAGTACGCGATCGGCGAGGCCCAGTACCTCGGGCACCTCGCTGGAGACCAGCAGGACGGCGAGCCCCTCGTCGGCCAGGCGGCGTACCACCGCGTACAGTTCGGCACGCGCGCCGACGTCGACGCCGCGGGTGGGCTCGTCCAGCAGCAGCACCCGGCAGCCGCGCAGCAGCCAGCGGGCCAGGACGGCCTTCTGCTGATTGCCGCCGGACAGGGTGCGTACGGGGACTTCGGGGTTGTCGGGCCGCAGGGACAGTTCCCGCACGGCGGCCCGGGCGGCGCCGCGTTCGGCGCGCCGGTCGACCCAGCCGGCCCGGGAGAAGCGGGACAGGGAGGACACCGAGACGTTGCGGGTGACGGACTCCAGCATCAGCAGGGCCTGCGCCTTGCGCTCCTCGGGTGCCAGTCCGAGTCCGGCGCCCACGGCCGAGCGGACGCTCCCGGGGCGCAGGGTGCGCCCGGCGACGGACACGCTGCCCGCCGTGGGCCTGCGTGCGCCGTAGATCGTCTCCAAGATCTCCGAGCGGCCCGAGCCGACCAGTCCGGCGAGTCCGACGATCTCGCCGGGCCGCAGGTCGAGGTCGAGGGGGGCGAACTCGCCCTCGCGGGCCAGGCCCCGCACCCGCAGCACGGGCTCGGCGTCGGGCTCCCGCTGCGGCCGTTCCGGGAAGACGTACTCGACGTTGCGGCCGGTCATCAGGGCGACGACGTCGCGGGTCGGGGTGGTCTTGGCGGGCAGTCCCCCCGCCACCGCCCGCCCGTCCTTGAGCACGGTCACCCGGTCGCCGATGCGCCGGATCTCCTCCAGGCGGTGCGAGATGTAGACGACGGCGACGCCGTCGGCGGTGAGGTCGGCGACGATCCGGAAGAGGTTGTCCACCTCGTCGGGGTCGAGGGCGGCGGACGGCTCGTCCATGACGATGAGCCGTACGTCGTGGGAGAGGGCCCGGGCCATGGACACGATCTGCTGCTGGGCCGCGGACAACTCCCCGACCGAACGGGCGGGGTCGATCTCCGGGTGGCCGAGTCGCTTGAGCAGCTGGGTCGTTGACGTTCGCGCCGCCTTTCCGCGGACGACGAAGCCGGCGGTGGTCGGCTCGTGCCCGAGGTGGACGTTCTCCGCCACCGACAGATGCTCCACCAGGTCGAGTTCCTGGTAGATGGTGGCTATGCCCAGGCGCATGGCGGCGATGGGCGAGCGCAGGGTGACCGGCTCGCCGCGCCAGTGGATGGTGCCCTCGTCCGGCTGGTGGGCGCCCGCCAGGACCTTGATGAGCGTGGACTTGCCGGCGCCGTTCTGGCCGAGCAGACAGTGCACTTCCCCCGCGTGGACGTCGAGGTCGACACCGTCCAGGGCGCGGACGCCGGGGAACGACTTGGCGATCCCGGACATGCTGAGCAGCGGTGGTTCTTGTGCCATGTGGGTTCCCCTCGGCGAACGTGCGGGCCGGTGTCAGGGCGTGCCGGGCCTGCGGGCCGGGCAGGTGTGCTGCGGCTCGGAGGGCAGGGCTGGGTGCCGTACGGACGAAAGGCGTCGTTACGTCGTTACACGAGTCAGTGAACTGTTACACGAGTCAGTGGGCGTGACGGAGGGAGGTCGCGCGCATCGACGGGAGTCGGCGCGATACGGAGCCGTTGTGGGACTTACGCGGGCGAGAAGAGGTGGTCGCTGATCAGCCGGGCCGCGCCGATGACGCCGGCGCTGGGGCCCAGCTCCCCGAGGACGATGGGCAGGTTGCGGGTGGCGAGCGGGAGTGACTGGCGGTAGACCTGGGTGCGGATGGCGGCGAGCAGGTTGTGGCCGAGGCCGGTCACCCCGCCGCCGATCACCACCAGGCCGGGGTTGAAGAAGGACACGAGTCCGGCGATGATCTGGCCGACGTGGGTGCCGCCCTCGCGGATCAGTTCGAGCGCGGTGGCGTCCCCCGCCGCGGCCGCGGCGGCGACGTCGGCGGCGGTGAGGGTGCCGTTCGTCTCGAACCGGGTCGCGAGTTCGACGGAGAGGCCCTGTTGGGCCGCCTGCATCGCGTCGCGGGCCAGGGCCGCCCCGCTGAAGTGGGCTTCCAGGCAACCCCGGTTGCCGCAGGCGCAGGGCCGGCCATCGGGCACGGCCTGGATGTGGCCGATGTCGCCGGCGCTGCCGGTGGTGCCCCGGTGGACCTGGCCGCCCGCCACGATGCCGCAGCCGATGCCGGTGCCGATCTTGACGCAGAGGAAGTCGGCCGTGGTGCGGGCGACCCCGGCGTGCTGCTCCCCCATGGCCATGAGGTTCACGTCGTTGTCGACCATGACCGGGCAGCCGAGTTCCTGGCTGAGCGCCTCCCGCACGGGGAAGCCGTCCCAGCCGGGCATGATCGGCGGGGCGACCGGTACACCGTCGGGGAAGCGGACCGGACCGGGGACACCGATGCCGGCACCGTCGAACCCCGCGGCTAGCCCCGAGGCCTTCAACTTCCCCGCCATGTCGAGAACTTGCTCGAAGACCGCGACCGGCCCCTCACGGACGTCCATCGGCTGGTTGAGGTGGCCGAGGATCTCCAGTTCGGGTGTGGTGACGGCGACGTCGACCGAGGTCGCGCCGATGTCGACGCCGAGGAACCTGAGGTCCGGGTTGAGCCGGATGTTGTGGGAGCGGCGGCCGCCGCGCGAGGCGGCGAGTCCGTCGGCCGCCACGAGCCCCGTCTCCAGCAGCCGGTCCACCTCGACGGCCAGCTTGGACCGCGAGAGGTCCATCCGGTCGCCCAGCTGGGCACGGGAGTTGGGGCCACCGTCACGCAGCAGCTGCAGCAGACGAGCCTGATGCGTGTTCGCCGGTCGAGCAGTCATGCGTCTCACGTGCCCCTCCCCGCCAGTTTCGGCCACCAGTGTCGGGCTTTCGACAGGGAACGTATCAGCGGCAGCCGAACCTGGGAAGAAGCTGTGCATGGTTCGCCGCAATCTTTTTCCACACAGAGGACAAAGACTGTCTGCGGACCTGGAGTTCAGACCGCGTACAGGCCGTGCGAGGTGAAGACGGAGCGGGCCTCGGCGACCTGGGCGGCGGTCGGGACGGGCGTCTCGGCGAGGGTGAACTCCATGCCCAGCTCGTCCCACTTGGCGGCGCCGAGCTTGTGGAAGGGCAGGACGTCGACGCGGCTGACATTGCCCAGGGACGCGGCGAAGGAGGCGACCCCCTCCACGTTCCCCGTCGGGTCGGTCAGGCCCGGGACCAGTACGAAGCGCACCCAGACCTCTTTGCCGAGGGCTGCCAGGCGGTGGGCGAAGGCCAGGGTCGGCTCCAACTGGCGTCCGGTGAGGCGCAGATACAGCTCACGATCCCAGGACTTGATGTCCAGCAGCACCAGGTCGACGCTCTCCAGCAGCGTGTCCGAGGCACGGGCACCGAGGAAGCCGGAAGTGTCCAGGGCGGTGTGCAGGCCCAGTTCGTCGTGGCAGCGGCGCAGGATCTCGCCGGTGAAGTCCGGCTGGAGCAGCGGCTCGCCGCCGCTGATGGTGAATCCGCCGCCCGCGGCCCGGATGAACTGGACGTACTTGCTCACCTCCTGGACGATCGCGTCGGCCGTGGTCCGCTCGCCGTTGCGCATCCGCATGGTGTCGGGGTTGTGGCAGTACAGGCAGGCCAGCGGGCAGCCGGCGAGGAAGGTGACGAAGCGGGTTCCGGGGCCGTCCACACCGGTGGACAGGTCCCAGGAGTGCACCGAGCCGCTGACCGGCCCGGCGCCGCGCAGCGCGGCGGCCTGCTCGGCGGGGTTGTCGGTGCTGACGGGGATGAGGGGCAGCAGGGCGCCCGGCTGGATCAGATTCATCACGAAGCCTCCTGGCGTCCCGGGTCCGGATGGCCGGACGGCTCTCCCGGGGAACGCGCCGGGCGCGCTCCCCGGGAGGGGGTGGCTACAGCGAGCCGTGGAAGGTGCGGCTCAGCACGTCCAGCTGCTGCTCTCGCGTCAGCCGCACGAAGTTGACCGCGTAGCCGCTGACCCGGACGGTCAGCTGTGGGTAGTTCTCCGGGTGCTCCATCGCGTCCAGCAGTGTGTCGCGGTTGAGCACGTTGACATTCATGTGGAAGCCCTGGGAGGTGACGAAGCCGTCCAGGACACCCGCGAGGTTGCGGACGCGGTCCTCGGGAGTGCGTCCCAGTGCGTCGGGGGTGATGGTGTTGGTGAGCGAGACCCCGTCCTCGGCCTGCTCGTAGGGGAGTTTGGCGACCGACAGCGCGCTGGCGACGTAGCCGTGGGTGTCGCGGCCGTTCATCGGGTTGGCGCCCGGGGAGAACGGCTCGCCGGCGCGGCGGCCGTCGGGGGTGTTGCCGGTCTTCTTGCCGTAGACCACGTTGGAGGTGATGGTCAGCACCGACTGGGTGTGCTCGGAGCCCCGGTAGGTGGGGTGCTTGCGCACCTTGCGCATGAACTCCTCGACCAGCCACACCGCGATGGCGTCGGGCCGCTCGTCGTTGTTGCCGTACGCCGGGTACTCGCCCTCGGTGCGGTAGTCCACGACCAGCCCGCTCTCGTCGCGCACGGGCATCACCCGGGCGTACTTGATCGCCGACAGGGAGTCCGTGGCGACCGAGAGCCCGGCGATGCCGCACGCCATGGTGCGCCGGATGTCCCGGTCGTGCAGCGCCATCTCCAGCCGCTCGTAGGCGTACTTGTCGTGCATGTAGTGGATGACGTTGAGGGCGTGGACGTAGGTCTCGGCCAGCCACTCCATCTGCTGGTCGAGGCGGGCCAGCACCTCGTCGTAGTCCAGCACCTCGGAGGTGATCGCCCCGGTGGCCGGGCCTACCTGGGCGCCGGACTTCTCGTCCCGGCCGCCGTTGATGGCGTACAGAAGCGTCTTGGCGAGGTTGACCCGGGCGCCGAAGAACTGCATCTGCTTGCCGACCTCCATCGCGGAGACACAGCAGGCGATGGCGGTGTCGTCACCGAAGCGCGGGCGCATCAGCTCGTCCGACTCGTACTGGAGGCTGGAGGTGTCGATGGAGACCTGGGCGCAGAAGTCCTTGAAGCCCTGCGGCAGCGCCGGCGACCAGAACACGGTCATGTTGGGCTCGGGCGCCGGACCCAGGTTGTACAGGGTCTGGAGATAGCGGAAGGAGGTACGGGTGACCAGGGTGCGGCCGTCCGCGCCGATGCCGCCGATCGACTCCGTCACCCAGGTCGGGTCGCCGGAGAACAGCTCGTCGTACTCCGGGGTGCGCAGGAAGCGCACGATCCGGAGCTTGATGATGAAGTCGTCGACCAGTTCCTGGGCTTCGCTCTCGTCCAACACCCCCGCATCGATGTCCCGTTGGAGATAGACGTCGACGAACGTGGAGGTGCGGCCGAGCGACATCGCCGCGCCGTTCTGTTCCTTCACCGCCGCGAGGTAGGCGAAGTACAGCCACTGGATCGCCTCCCGGCCGCTGCCCGCCGGCCCGGAGATGTCGTACCCGTAGGAGGCCGCCATCTCCTTCAGCTCGCCCAGCGCCCGGATCTGCTCGGCGATCTCCTCGCGTTCGCGGATCACCTCCTCCAGCCGGGACGCGTCGTGGGGCATGGCGTCGAGGTCGGCCTTCTCCTCCTGCTTGGCCTTGATCAGCCGGTCCACGCCGTACAGCGCGACCCGGCGGTAGTCGCCGATGATGCGGCCGCGGCCGTAGGCGTCGGGCAGACCGGTGACGACGCCGGCCTTGCGGGCGGCGCGGATGTCCGGGGTGTACGCGTCGAACACACCGGCGTTGTGGGTCTTGCGGTACTGGGTGAACACCCGCTCCAGCTCGGGCAGGACGGGATAGCCGTAGGTCTCCAGCGCCCCGGCCACCATCCGCCAGCCGCCGTAGGGCATGATCGCCCGCTTCAGCGGGGCGTCGGTCTGGAGCCCGACGATCAGGTCCAGGTCCTTGTCGATGTAACCCGGCGGGTGGGCGGTGATGGTGGACGGGATGTCGTACGAGACGTCGAAGACACCCTTGGCGCGCTCCTCGGGGAAGCGGTCGGTGATCTTCTTCCATACGGCCGTGGTGCGCTCGGTGGGACCGGCCAGGAAGGAGTTGTCACCCTCGTACGGGGTGTAGTTCTGCTGGATGAAGTCCCGTACGTTGATCTCGTCCCGCCACAGACCGCCCCGGAAGCCGTCCCAGGCGCTGCGGGTCGGCCGCTGCTGTTGCGTGGTCATCGATGCACGACCCCTTCGAAGTTCGGAGTTCGGGTTCGGAGTTCGGGTTCGGAGTTCGGGTTCGGAGTTCGGGTTCGGGGCCGGCCGGCTCAGACCGGATCGCCGTAGTAGGCGGTGCGCATCAGCTCCTGCATGTCGGCCAGCATCGGCAGCCGCGGGTTGGCGGGCGCGCACTGGTCCTCGTAGGCGTTCATCGCCTGCTCGGGCAGGGCGTCCAGGAAGGCGGCCTCGTCGACTCCGGCGTCCTTGAACGACCGCGGGATACCGACCTTGTCGCGCAGTTCCTCCACCGCCAGGGCGAGGGACTCCACCCCTTCCTCCGGGGTGGCGGCGGGCAGGCCCAGCATCCGGGCGACGTTCTGGTAGCGCTCGGGGGCGATGTAACTGCGGTACTTCGGCCAACCGGTGACCTTGGTGGGGGCGCCGCCGTTGTAGCGGATCACGTGCGGCAGCAGCAGCGCGTTGGTGCGGCCGTGGGCGACGTGGAAGGTCGCGCCCAGCGTGTGCGCCATGGCGTGCACCACGCCGAGGAAGGCGGAGCCGAAGGCCATGCCCGCGATGGTGCCGGCGTTGTGCATCTTCTCCCGGGCGACCGGGTTGTCCGCGCCCTCGTTGACGGCCTTCTCCAGGTTGTCGAAGATCAGCCTGATGCCCTGGAGCGCCAGTCCGTCGGTGAAGTCGTTGGCGTACACCGAGACATACGTCTCCAGGCAGTGGGTCAGCGCGTCGAAGCCCGAGTCGGCGGCGACGGTCCGCGGCAGGTTCATCGTCAGCGCCGGGTCGCAGATCGCCACGCTCGGCGTCAGCGCGTAGTCGGCCAGCGGGTACTTCTGCCCGGTCTCGGTGTCGGTGATCACCGCGAAGGGGGTCACCTCGCTGCCGGTGCCCGAGGTGGTCGGGATGCACACCAGCCTGGCCTTCTCCCCCAGGTCGGGGAAGGTGAAGGCACGCTTGCGGATGTCGAAGAACTTCTCCTTCAGGTCCGCGAACTCGAGCTCCGGGTGCTCGTACATCAGCCACATGACCTTGGCCGCGTCCATCGGCGAGCCGCCGCCGAGCGCGATGATGGTGTCCGGCTCGAAGTGGCGCATCATCTCGGCACCCTGCTGCACGGTACGCAGGCTCGGGTTGGGCTCGACGTTGTCGATCACCCGGATCTCGGGGGCCTCGCTGCGGCGGCCCAGGACGTTCCGGATCCGCTCCAGGTGCCCGATCTCCACCATCGTCTTGTCGGTGACGATGACGAACTTGCGCGAGCCGCGCACATCGGCGAGGTACTTGATGCAGTCGCGCTCGAAGTAGATCTTCGGCGGGATCTTGAACCACTGCATGTTGTTGTTCCGCCGCCCGATGCGCTTGATCTGGATCAGGTTGGGCGCGGTGACGTTGCCGGAGACCGAGTTGCTGCCGTACGAGCCGCAGCCCAGGGTCAGCGACGGCATGAACGCGTTGTAGACGTCACCGATGCCGCCCTGCGAGGTGGGCGCGTTCCAGATCACCCGGCAGGCCTTCACCGCGTGTCCGTACTCCTCGGCGAACGCCGCGTCCTCGGTGTGCACGGCGGCCGAGTGGCCCAGACCGTTGAACTCCACCATCTGCGTGGCCAGCCGCACGCCGTCGGCCCGGCTGTCCACCGTCAGGACGGCCAGCACCGGGCAGAGCTTCTCCCTGGTCAGCGGCTCGTCGATACCGACCTCGGATACCTCGGCCAGGAGCACCGAAGTGTCCTCGGGTACCTCGAAGCCCGCGCCCTCGGCGATGGCGACCGCGCTCTGGCCGACGATGGCCGCGTTCAGCTGAGCGCCCGCGCAGTCCCGTCCGGCGCCCTCGGCGACACCGAACAGGTACTTCTCCAGCAGCGCCTTCTCGTGTGCGTTCGTCCGGTACGCCTTGAGTTTGCCGAACTCCTCGATCGCCTCGTCGCGGATCTCCCGGTCCAGGATCACCGCCTGTTCCGAGGCGCACACCATTCCGTAGTCGTAGGTCTTGGACAGCACCACGTCGTTGACGGCGCGCTGTATGTCGGCGCTCTTCTCGATGTACGCGGGCACGTTGCCGGCCCCGACACCCAGCGCCGGCTTGCCGCAGCTGTAGGCGGCCCGGACCATCGCGTTGCCGCCCGTGGCCAGGATCGACGACACCCCGGGGTGGTTCATCAGGGCGCTGGTGGCTTCCTTGGAAGGATGCTCGATCCACTGCACGCAGTGTTCGGGGGCGCCCGCCCGCACGGCCGCGTCCCGGACGATCCGGGCGGCCTCGGCGGAACACTTCTGAGCGGCCGGGTGGAAGCCGAAGATGATCGGGTTGCGGGTCTTCAGCGCCATCAGGGCCTTGAAGATGGTGGTGGACGTGGGGTTGGTGACGGGGGTGACACCCGCGAGCACCCCGACGGGTTCGGCGATCTCCACGATCCCGTCGATGTCGTCACGGCGGATCACCCCGACCGTCTTCACGCCCTTCATCGAGTTGGTGATGTTCTCGCAGGCGAAGATGTTCTTGACGGCCTTGTCCTCGAAGACACCCCGGCCGGTCTCCTCGACCGCCATCATGGCGAGTCCGGTGTGCTCGGCAAGTGCCGCCAGGCTGGCCTTCTTCACTATGTGGTCGATCTGCTCCTGGGTGTAGTCGGCGTACTCCTCCAACGCTTCCAGCCCGCGCGCGACGAGCTCGTCCACAGCCTGGTCGACCTCTTTCGGCTGGTTCTGGGCGACTGGAGCGGCGGCTGCCGCAGCTGCCGGGCTCGTCTCGGGGGTGTGCTGGCCGTCCTTCTTACGGCGGCTGGTCATCGGATCACCTTTCGTTCAGTGGTGTGCCGAAACAGCCGGGCTCCTACGGCTCGGTGTACTACCAGCGTGGCATCGCCCACCGCATCGTGCAGATGCGCTGATGGTCCCCTGCCTCCGGCCACCCGGACCAGGCGGAACGGGCCGCCCGGCCCGGGTGGAATGGACCGTGCGGACCGGGCGGGAGGGGGCCGACCGACCCCCGGTTCACCGGCTCGGGACCTGGCTGGGCGGGCGGTCCAGGACAGGCCCTACGACCCGTGCCGCCCCGAGACCCGCGGACCGTGTGCGCACCGCGCCCGACGGCGACGCTACTGCTCGGCCGAGGCGGGCACGTAGTGCGCGAGATACGCGAGGAGCTCCGGAGCGAGATCGGCGGCGCGCTCCTTGTCGCGGACGGCGGACGAGAGTCTCGCCTCGACCAGGAACCGGTAGGCGAAGCCCTCCACGCTCGGCGCGCACCAGAAGATCTCGCGGCTCGGCCGCCTCAGGACGATCTTGCCGTCGGGTCCGTACCTGATCTCCGGTTCCGCGGTGAAATCCCGGTCGGAGCAGACGACGGCGGACTGCCCGCCGTGGTGCAAGTAGAGGTACCACATGATGCAGCTCTGCTGGTCGCGGAAGAAGAGCACCATGCGGTCGGCCGGGTCGACAGGGCTGGGCAGCGGGCCGGACACGTCGGTCCAGGCACCGCCGCCCTCGCGGTCGAGGCAGCGGTGCAGGTGGGTCCGGGTGATCAGCGCCGTGAAGTCGGCGGGGAGTGCGAGACCGTCTCTCGCCAGTTCGGCCGCGATCGGATCCGTGACGGCCGTACGGTGATCGAGCGGATCACCGATGTCGCCGAACCAGGCGAAGTCGCCGGCGAAGGACTCCTCGTCCAACGGCGGAACCGAGTCGAGGGGATAGGCCCGGAACCACGCGAAGGTGCGCCCCTGCTTGTCGTACGGCCGGTAGGGCTCGATGCCGTACCCGGCCCAGAACGCCGGAAGGCGCACCGCGGCGGGGCCGTCGCCGATCCGGCGGAATCCGTCGTCGGTGTGCGCCTGCGCGGGGCTGCAAGCCGCGAGGACGCGTGTCCTCGGGCCGTCCGCCGGGGTCCGCGGCAGCCGGATGTCCGGGCGGCCGAGTTCGTCCGCCGGCTGGATGTAGTTGGCCTGGTCCTCGGGACGGGGCCGGGGTAGGGCCGGGACGCTGACGCGGAAGTCGTCCCGTCGCTCCTCGGGCCAGCGCGCGTCGATGGCGAGGGCCGCGACCTTGCAGTCGGGGCATTCATCGGGGTGGCCGCTCCACCCGCCGAACTGGGAGCTGGTCATGTCCGGCTTCTCGATCCCGCAGAGCGTGCGGTGAAAGTAGCCGTACGCGTGACGGTGGGCGTCCGGCAGCATGTCCGTCCACGCGGCCTCCCACCGGATGTCCCAGGGGCAGTGTCCGGGGCGGCTGATCTCGTGGTCCGGAGTGCCGATCTCGGTCACCGCGTAGCACCAGGTGCAGACCCAGCGCTCACGGAACCACCGTGACGGCGAGTGGCCCCACCTCGTCATCTCGTGATCACAGACATCGCAGCGCATGGCGGGATCCTGCCATGCGCCCGGTCGGCGGATCCCCGTCGACCCGGTCAGCCATCGCTGTCCGGGTCCCGGGGCACCTGTTGCTCTCTCCCCTGTCGGTTCACAGGACGGCCGTCGGGCTCACAGGACGGTCAGTCGATGCAGAACTCGTTGCCTTCGATGTCACGCATCGAGATGCAGGAGTCGTTGCCGTCGTAGAGGAGTTGCACGCGTACCGCGCCGAGCGGGACCAGTCGCGCGCACTCGGCCTCGAGTACGGCCAGGCGCTCCTCGCCCATCAGCCCGGTACCGACCCGCACGTCGAGATGCACCCGGTTCTTGGCGACCTTGCCTTCGGGGACACGCTGGAAGTACAGCCGAGGGCCGACACCCGAGGGATCGCTGCACGCGAACCACGATCCCCGGTCCTCCGGGGACTGGGAGCTGTTGAACTCCTCCCAGGTGGCGAATCCTTCCGGCGGCGGGGGAACCACGTACCCCAGGACCTCGCACCAGAAGCGGGCGAGACGTTCGGGTTCGGCACAGTCGAAGGTGACTTGGAACTGTTTGATCGATGGCACCGGCGCACCATAGCAGGGGTCGGGTTGGTCATCTCCCGTGCGGATATCGGCGTGTTGACGAACGTCAGTCTCAGACCCCGCCTCCTTGGATCCGTCAAGTACGGTGCCATGACAGGCTGTTGGAGTCCGGTCGGGGTGCAGCGCGGGACTGTGAGGGGGGATCGCCCGGTGTCGTATGCGATGAACGGGACGGCGGAGGCCGCGTCGTGAACAGCGGGATGGACTGGGTCGTCGCCGGCTGGCTGCTGGGATTCGCCGCGGTCAACGCGGGACTCGGTGCGGCATGGTGGTGGCGCACCCGGGACGAACGGAAGTTCCTCAGCGGCGTCCGGGCCGTGGATGCGGACCCGATACAGGCGGCATGGTGGCTCGGCGGCTCGTGGAGCAGCGCGTCACCGCAGCAGGAACGGTACGCGGCGGAGGTGGCCGTGAGCCTGCTGATCCTGGCCGAGGACGCCGGGATCGACAGCGACGGCCGGATCACCGTGCCGCTCGGACGGCTCGGCCGGCACGGGGACCCGGTCCTGGCCGCGCTCGTGACACTCCTGCGTCTGCACGAGGGCGCCACGGTGTACGAACTGCTCACCGACCCTCGCTTCGAGCGGTTCCGAAAGGTCCTGGGGTCACGTCGTCCGCCCCTGCGCAAGTGGTTCGGCTACTACCGCGTCCCCGCGCTGACAGCCGCCTTCGTCACCGCGTTCGGCATGGCGTTGCACGCGATGCTCATGCGCCACGCCGTGCCTGGACTGCCCGACAGCACTCCGGGCTGGTGGGCCACGGTCTGGATAGGGCTGTGGGCCGTGCTGGCCGCCGTCGCGGCCCTCTGGCCGCAGGAACTCTCGCGCCCCTGGCGCCGGTTCACCCGCAGCTGCCGTACCGCTGTCGCCCGGGCCCTGGCCGGCGCGAGCCCGGACACCTCCCGCCGGGTGTCCATCAGCTCGTCGAAGCCGTCCGATCCGCCCGCGTCGACGGTTGTGGCCGACTCGCAGCCCCTAGCCGGAGGCGACTGAGGGCGGCCCGTGGGTCAGGAGGTCGCTTCGCGGATCTCGTCCAGGGCTTCGACGAGTTGCGGGGCGACCGCCTCCTCCCGCCACCGGAGGGCGTCCTCCCCCATCCTCCGTGGGACCGTCTCGACCAGCATGATCAGGTAGAGGTAGGCGCGGTAGAGGGCGAGACGGAGGAGGGCCGGGGTGTCGAAATCGGTTCGGCCGTCGGCCTCCCGGTAGCCGGCCAGGAAGGCCTCGTCCTTCTTGATGTCCCCCAGGAGGGCCAGGGAGACGAAGTCGGCCAGGGGGTCGCCCCAGAGCATGCGCTCGCCGTCGATGAGCCCGCCGATGCGCACCTGGTCGGCCGACCGCACCGGGTCGGCCGGGTCTGCCGACTCTGCCGACCGTGCCGACTCTGCCGACCGTGCCGACTCGGCTGGGCGTGCCGACTCGGCTGGGCGCTCCACGAGGACGTTGCCTCTCCACAGGTCGAAGTGGACGAGGGCGGGAACGGTGACTTCGTCGAGCGCGTCGTACGCGGCGCGCAGCCCGCGGCCGATCTCGGCAGCCGGCCGGGGCAGCCCGGCCGCGAAGCGGTGCGCGTCGTCGAGGACCGCGTCGAGCATTCCGGTGAAGGCGGTCCGCCAGTCGGCCGCTAGCGGACCGAGTGCGCCGGACGGGTATCCGAAGGCCGGTCCGGTGACCCGGTGCAGGACTGCCACCTGACGACCCAACTCGGCTCGCAGCCCGGCCTGTTCGGCTTCGGAGAGCGAGCCGTCCCAGGGGGTGCCGGGGCACGCGGTCATCAACAGCGTGGTGTTGTCGTCGCCGAGGGCGAGGAGGCGGGGCGCCGGCACCCCGGCCTCCTCGGCGCGACGGTAGAACTCCGCCTCGGAGACGAGGAGTCGGCTCTCGTAGCGCAGACCCGGGGCGTCCGGCGCGGTCTTCAGGACGCAGCGGCTGCCGTCGGTGAGCACGAGCTCCTCGACGGTGTTGTACGTGCCGCCGCTCAGCGGGCGCACCCGGGCCAGCCGCCCGGGCACGATCCCCGCGCCGTCCAGGATGGCTCGCGCCCGCTTCCAGGAGTCCACCGCGTTCCCCCGCCCCTCCCCGTCGGCCACCCGGCCGCTTGCACGTCCTCGGCGTTCCGGCCGTCCGTGATCCGTGTGCAGAGCCGTACCTGGGGCGCCGACCCACCGGAGTCCGACGCGGACCCGGCCCAGCGTACGTCCGTCCCGTCACCCTCCGCATCGGCCTGCCGCTGTCCGTCAGGCGGGCCGGAGCCCCGGCTTCAGCGTCGGACCGGACGGACCGGGAGCGCTTGGACGCTGTTGCCGATGAAGCTGCGCTGGTGGGGCAGTTCGGCCTCGGGGACGGCGAGGTCGAGGTCCGGGAAGCGGGTGAAGAGCCGTTCCAGGGCGATCGTGGCCTCCAGGCGGGCGAGCGGTGCGCCCATGCAGTAGTGCACGCCCTGACCGAAGGAGAGGTGCCGGGCCGCGCCGGGCCGGGTGACGTCGAAGCTGTCGGCGTCCGGGCCGTGGAACGCCTCGTCGCGCCCGGCGGCGGTGTAGCCGGCGAGGACCGGTGTGCCCTGCGGGATCACCGTGCCGCCGAGGGCCAGGTCGCGGGTGGGGTAGCGGAAGGGGAACCAGCTGACAGGACCGTCCCAGCGCAGCGTCTCGTCCACCACGTCCGCCCAGGTGACCTTGCCCTCCAGGACCAGCGCCAGCTGGTCCCGGTGCGTGCACAGTGCCCGTACGGCATTGCTGATCAGGTTGAGCGTGGTCTCGTGGCCGGCGACCAGCATCAGACGCATCGTGCCGATGAGCTCGGCCTCGCTGAGCCGGTCTCCGCCGTCCTCGCGAGCTGCTATGAGGGCGCTGGTCAGGTCGTCGCCAGGGGCGGCCCTGCGGGCGTCCGCGATCGTGCCGAGCAGCTCGACGAGCTCACGTACGGCGGCCATCACCTCAGCCGGGGTGGTGTCGGTGGCGATGATCACGGTGTAGGTGAGGTCGTGCAGCCGGGCGCGGTACTCGGCGTCCACACCCAGCAGCTCGCAGATGACGCTCAGCGGGAGCGGCAGCGCGAAGTGCGTACGCAGGTCCGCGATGCCCTCCGGGTCCTCGGCGGCGGCCCGGCCGAGGTCGTCGAGGAGGCCGGTGGTGAGCTCCTCTACCCGCGGTCGCAGCCGCTCCACCTGGCGGGCGGTGAACGCGTTGCCGACGAGCGAGCGCAGCCGGCGGTGGTCGGCGCCGTCGGCGGTGTGCATGCCCTGGGCGTTGGCGAAGACGCGCAGCGGCCAGTCCGCGGGGATCGTGCCGTCGTTCAGCGCCGGGCAGTGGCGGGCGTCCTTGGCCACGTCGGGGTGGGAGAGGAACTCCTTGAGCGCGTCGTGCCCTACGACCACCGCCGCGGGCACCCCGCCGGGCAGGACGACATCCGCGACGGGGCCCCGGGCCCGCAGCTCGGCGTTCAGGGCGTGCGGGCAGCCACCTGCGGGGTCGACGACGTGAGCGGGAGCGGGGATGTGGGAGGACAAGCCGGGACTCCTGACCGTATGAACGAATACCGGCGCCAACAGTGCGGTGCCGATGGGCGGTTGTACAAATGCATTCCTTCGAGACCGCGGTCACATTCATACCGACCGCTCCGTGAGCTCCTGTGCGCGCAGTGTCGCGGAACCGGTGAAGCACCCCACATGACCCACGTCACCCACTACCCGCGATAGTCGACGGAAAGGGACAGGTTTAGACGTACATCCATGCCCTGACCTGCGGATTGAGAGCCAGCTCACACGGAGCGCCGACAGCCCGAATGCGGCCACAACTAGTAAAAGGGGTCATTGCGGACATCGGTCGGGGCTGGTTGTCTTGAGGACGTCGCCAGGCACCACGGCCCCCAGGGGTCACGGTGCCGACGCATGCCAGGACCGGAAACACACACGGTCCCCGGCGAGCGAGCGGCCTCCTTGTCCCCGAAGAAAGCGAGCCTCCGTGTCCCTCGCCCTCATCCGTCGCATCGCCAGCCCGAAGAAGGCCCTGACCGTGACCGCCGTCGCCGCCGC
>NZ_JBEOWS010000177.1:0-19691 GCF_040296125.1 Streptomyces sp. NPDC002265
GTCGCGGCCCCGTCACGGCCTGCCGGGCAGCCGGACCGTGACGAGGAGACCGCCGGCGGCCCGGGGCACGAGGTCGAGGGTCCCGTCGTGGGCGCGGACGATGCCGGCCACGATGGCCAGGCCCAGCCCCACGCCGGCGTGCTCGTCGGTGCGCACGCGCTCCGTTCCCCGCTGGAAGGGTTCGGTGAGGGTCGGCACCAGTTCCGGAGGGAGCCGACGGCCCGTGTTCTCGACCCGCAGCACGCTCGTGCCGCCGTCCGCCCCGGTGCGGACCGTCACCGTGCCCCCGGTGGGGAGGTTGTGGACGATGGCGTTCTGGACGAGGTTCGTCACCATCCGCAGCAGAAGCTCCGCGGAACCGCTGGTCCGGGCCGCCCCGCCGGTGACATCGAGCGTGATCCGGCGCTGCTCGGCGAGGGGAAGCAGCGTTTCGGCGGCTTCCTCGGCGACGAGCGAGAGGTCGACGTCCTCACGGGTGAAGTTCCCGCGGTCGCCACGGCTGAGCAGCAGCAGGGCCTCCGTGAGGTCGATCGCCCGGGTGTTGACCGTGTGCAGCCGCTCGATGAGTTCGTCCCCCTCCCGAGCGGTGTCCTTGCGGGCCACGTCGAGGAGCGTCCGCGAGATCGCCAGCGGGGTACGCAGTTCATGGGAGGCGTTCGCCGCGAACCGCCGCTGCTCGGCGACATGGGACTCGAGCTGTTCGAGCATCGAGTCGAACGCGTCGGAGAGCTCCCGGAACTCGTCCTGGCGGCCTTTCATGTGGATCCGGTGGGACAGCGTCCCGTTCCCCGCCATCCGGGCCGCAGCGGTGATCTGACCGAGCGGTGCCAGCATCCGGCCGGCGAGGAACCATCCCCCCATGAGGCCGAACAGGAGCAGGAAACCCATGGCCACGGCCGCGGCGGGAGCGAAGGTGTGCACCAGGAGGTAGCGGTTGGGCGAGATCCCGAGCAGGCCCTTGGGGTTGTCGGGTACGTAGCGCAGGATGAACGCCCACACCACCGCGAGCAGGAGAGTGCCGGCGACGGCGAGGAATCCGGCATAGCTGAGGGTGAGTTTCAGCCGGGCGCTGAGCCCGGGGCGTCTACGCATGCGCGCTGCCGGGAGCTGCGGCGCCGCTGTCGATCCGGTAGCCGACACCGGGCACCGTGGCGATGATCCAGGGTTCGCCGAGCCGTTTGCGCAGCGCGGAGACGGTGATGCGTACGGCGTTGGTGAGCGGGTCGGCGTTCTCGTCCCAGGCCCGCTCCAGCAGTTCTTCGGCGCTGACCACCCCGCCCTCGGCGGCGACGAGGACCTCCAGCACGGCGAACTGTTTGCGGGTGAGCGCGACATAGCGTCCGTCGCGGAAGACCTCCCGGCGGAAGGGGTCGAGCCGCAGGCCCGCGATCTCACGGACCGGGGGGCGGGCGTAGGCGCGCCGGCGGTCGAGCGCCCTCAGCCGCAGGACGAGCTCCCGCAGCTCGAACGGTTTGGTGAGGTAGTCGTCGGCGCCGAGCCCGAACCCGGAGGCCTTGTCGTCGATCCGGTCGGCAGCGGTGAGCATGAGGATCGGGATACCGCTGCCCGAGGCGACGATACGCCGGGCGACCTCGTCGCCCGAGGGGCCGGGGATGTCGCGGTCGAGGACCGCGAGGTCGTAGGAGTTGACGCTGAGCAGTTCCAGGGCGGAGTCACCATCGCCGGCGATGTCGGCGGCGATCGCCTCCAGCCGCAGACCGTCCCGGACGGCTTCGGCCAGGTAGGGCTCGTCCTCCACGATCAGTACGCGCATGTCTGAAGCCTAAGCAGCACCGCATGTCTCCGACGTATGCAAAGACGTGTGCACACCGGACACCAGGCTCATCCCGTCGGGACCGGCGCGGGGCGGGAGCGGTCCGACGGCGCCTGCGCTCCGGTGCGCCACCAGCGGCGCGCGCCCAGTGCGGCCAGCGCGGCACCGGTGGCGTTGACCAGGACGTCGTCCACGGAGGACACCCGGTCCAGCCACAGGACGTACTGTGCGACCTCGACCAGGGCCGAGCAGGCCGCCCCGAGCGCCAGGACCCGCGGCACGGACGCCAGCGCCTTGAACCGTATCGGGGCGAAGAACCCCAGCGCCGCGAAGACCAGCAGGTTGCCGACGATCCCGCCCGCCCCCATCGTGACCAGGTCACGCAGCGGTATCAGACTCACCCGGCGGGGAGCGACGCCGGGTGCGCCGCCCGGCATCATGGTCAGCCACAGGAACGGTATGGTCCCGTGGACCATGCCCACCTCGGCCAGCGACATCCGCCACGGAGATGCGACGCCGGCGGCACGCCGACGGTGCGCCAGAGCCCACACCACCAGCCCGGCCAACGGCAGCGCGACCAGCGTCATGAGCACCACGCCGTTGAACGTGTCGTAGCAGCCGTGCCACCGCCCGGACATGCACCTCGGGGCGGACATCATGAGCGGCCGCCGCACGGCGAACAGGGCGCTCGCCAGGCCGAGGACCGCCAGGCCGAGGGGCACGGTCCTGCGTGTCCGGCGAGGCGGTACCGACAAGGGCGTGTGATGGCTCATGTCCCCATGGAAGCCGGAGGGCGGTTGTCGGGACGTATGTGTTTTTCGATACACCCGCGATACGCCCAAGGCGTGCCTGGGCCCAGAACCCCGGACGCGACGAATCCGCGTGTCGCCGGCCGACCCGAAATCTGGGCGCGACAGGGCCGTCGTGCTGCGATGCTGTCCCGGTGATCGACATGCCTACTGCCGTGCTGGATTCGTTGTACGGGCTCGCGTTCGGCGACGCCTTCGGTGACCGTTGGTTCGGCATCCTGCGCCAGGCGGGTCCGGCGGCCCTGGAGGCGCGGACGCTGCCCGCGGAACCGCTGTGGCGGTGGAGCGACGACACCGCCCAGGCGCTGGTCCTCGTCCGGGAACTCGCCGAGGGCGGCGGCACCGTCGACCAGGACCGTCTCGCCCTGCGCTTCGCGGCCGCCTACGCCGACGACACGCATCGCGGCTACGGAGCATCGATGCATGACGTGCTCCGCCGGATCGGCGCGGGCGAGCCCTGGCGGGAGGTCGTCACCGGACAGTTCGGCGGGCAGGGGTCCTGGGGCAACGGAGCTGCCATGCGCGTCGCCCCGCTCGGCGCCTGGCACTCCGCCGACCTCGACGCGGCCGCCGAGCAGGCCGCCCGCCAGAGCGCGGTCTCGCACCACCACCCGGAGGCGGTCGCCGGGGCGGTGGCGGTCGCCGTCGCCGCAGCGCTGGCGACCCGCAGCCGGGGCGGACCCGCCCCGGCCGGGCCGGACTTCCTCCGGGCGGTCGCCGAACGGCTCCCCGACAGCGACGTCCGCTCGGGAGTGCGGATCGCCGGCCGGATGCCGGAGCACACCTCGGTCCGGCACGCCGCGGAGGTCCTGGGCTCGGGGTACCGGATGTCAGGCCCCGACACCGTCCCCTACGCCCTGTGGTGTGCGTCGCGGCACCTCGACGACCTGCACGAGGGCCTGTGGGTCACGGTCGCCGGGCGCGGTGACATCGACACCACCTGCGCTGTCGCGGGCGGGGTGATCGCCGCCCGCACGGGCGCCGCCGCCCTTCCCCCTGCCTGGCACGCAGCCCGTGAACCGCTGCCCCCGGTCGTGCCGGAGTAGGAATCCTGTTCACGATTCCTGGGAGCGAAGGGGTCGGGCCGTCATGCGGACGGCCCCTGCGGACGAACCGTGGTGCTTCGTCCGCAGGGGCCGTGCGTCGGCTGCCGGGTGGTCACCTCGGGCCGTACACCCCGCGGATGCTCATGCGCTCCGCCCACTCCGACGCCGGCGACCAGAGTCCGGCACCGTCGGCGGAGCCTGCTCCGTTGCTTCCGCCGCTCCCGTTGGCTGCGTTGCCCCCGAGGTCCCATGGGACGGGTCCCAGCCGGTCGTGGTCACCGCCGTTGCCGCCGGCCGCGACCGGCCGGTCGTCCCGGTCCGTGAGCTGGAATCCGACCGTGTAGGTCCGCGTGACCGCGCCGTTGGCCGAGGTCACCCGGATGGTGCGGGTGACGAACCGGGACCCGGGCGACGACAGGACCGAACTGCCGTCGGTGACCTTCACCCGCGCGCCGGACCGGGCCGGTACGGCGGAGACGGCCGGGATCCTCGTGTTCTTCGGCCAGTCGACGACGTACGTGGACACCTCCGGGTCGAACCCGTCGATCGAGACGCCCCCCACCTTGACCGCGGCGGCGTCGGCCACACTGGCCTCGGTGGCGTCCGCGAAGTTCGTCACCGTGACCGACCCGTCGGCGTTCACCACCACCTGCGCCGCCGTCGCGGCCGCCAGGTTGATCCGCTGCCAGCTCGAGCCGCCGTCCGCGGTCAGGTCGAGCGGATACCCGGAGTCCGTCGCGGTCTGCTCCAGGACCTGGGTGCGCTGCTCGGTGGTGAGGTCCGGGAAGGCCGTGACGAGCAGGGCCGCCGCGTCGGACGGCGCCTCGAGCGCCTGCCCGGACTTCGCCACCGGGGAGAACCCGTAGGTCAGGCGGCGCGTGTACAGGTCGACGTCCTGCGCCGCGCTCAGACCGGCGTAGGGGTCGCCCGCGCAGGCCGCGAGGGTGTCGCCGTACCCCTCCTCCTCGCACTGCGCGAGCAGTACGTTCTCGATCTCGGTGTGGGCCTGCATCAGCAGTTGGCGGAATTCGGGGTCCGCCCACCGGTGTGCCACGGTGGCCTGTCCGGTGATGCGGCCTCCCATCACGTCCAGCGGGTAGTGGAACCCGAGGACGACGCGGTTGTCCCCGTACTCCGAGGTGCGCGCGAGGATCGACGGTGCCAGCTCCGGCAGGAGCGTGGCGAGGACGGTCCCGGCCTCGTAGCCTCCGTAGGTGTGGCCGCTCGGGTACGAGCCGCTGGTGGTGAGGCTGCCGTAGGAGCCGTCCTGCGACTCGTAGACCGCCCCGCCGTCGCCGACGAACCCGAGCCGTACGTAGGGGCGCAGATAGCCGTAGTGGTTCTTCGCCGCGTCGACCTTGTCGAGGTTCTTCGTCACCCGGGAGAACAGGGCACCGGTCTTGGGCAGTCGGCCGCCGTTCAGGGCGTCGCTGTAGATCCGGCCGAGCCGGGAGCCGAGGCTGTCGGCCATCGTGACGGTGGCGCTGTGCGTCGCGTCGACCTCGGCCCGGTCCACCTCCGCCTGCGTGGCCGCGTTGTTGATGCGCACGGCGATCCGGTCGTTCTCGGCGCTTGCCGAAGTGCCGCTCGGGACCTTGGTGTTGGGTCCGAGGATGCCGGAGCCGAGGTCCCGGAAGCCGTCGAGCAGACCGTTGACGTAGTCGCTCCCGTCGCCGGTGCCCGGCCAACGGTCCGACGCGTAGGCCGCGTTGAGCGTGTCGTCCGGGAAGGGCGAGGGCACGTACGCCGGGTCGGCCGTCTCCGCCGGGACGGTTGCCGCGGATCCCTGTGCCGAGGCGGTCGTGGGGGAGCCGTCGGAGGAGCCGGCCAGGGTCAGCGCGGTCACGGTCGCCGTGTGTGCCCTCGCCCTGCCGGTGGTCGTCAGCAGCGCGGTGTGCATCGTCGGGGCCACGTGCGCGGTGGTTCCGTCGTCGAGGGCCACGGTGTAGCCGATGACCGGGAATCCGCCGTCGCCGGCCGCCCGCCAGGTCACGCGGACCTGCCCGCCGTCGGTGAACACCCCCGTCACGGCCGGCTTCTGCGGCTTGCCGCCGCCGGTGACCACGGGCGCGGTGGCGGGGCTCGGGTGCGAGGCGCCGACGGCGTTCACCGCGCTGACGCGCGCCGTGTACGACCGGCCGGCCCGCAGCCAGGTGAACGTCGTGCTGTGGGCCGCCAGATCGCGGATCTCGGCCAGGTGGCCGTCGTCGAGGGTGACCCGGTAGCCGGTGACCGGTGAGCCGCCGGTGTCCTCGGGCGCGGACCAGGCGACGGTCACGCTCGTGCCGGACGACGTCGCCGACACCGCGTCGGGCGCGGCCGGTACGGTCCTGGGCCTGGCGGTGAGTGCGGCCACGGCGTGACGCAGGGCGTCGTACCGGGTGGTGAGGGTCGCGTCCTCGGCCCCGGCGTCCGCGACGGCGTTCCTCGCCTCGGCGAGCGCCGTGGTGAACTGCGTCCACGACACGTCCGTGTAACGGTCGTCGGTGAGGCCGGACACGGTGGCGACCAGGTCCTCCAGCCTCAGCCGCGGGAGCGGGACGAGCTGTCCGGCCGCGAGGGTGAGGCTGCGGGTGCGGGTGTCGACCTCGGGCTGGGTCACGTCGTCGGCGTCGACGAGGGCCCGGGCGGCGGCGAGTTCGCGCCGGTACACCCCGAAGTCGATGGTGTCGTAGCGCTCCGCGTCGTCGGCCAGGCCCGCGTACCGGTCGATCGCCCTGCGCAGGGCGGATCGGTCCGTGACGGCGGGCGCGGCGACGTGGTCGAAGGTGATCCGCCCCAGGTTGGCGACGTACGGGTGAGAGGAGTCCGGGGTCGTCACCAGCCGCAGGTGCACGGCGTGCCTGCCGGTGATCGCCTCGGGCAGGGCGAGGCTCGTCGTCCCGCCCGACGACCACGCGGCACCGGTGACGGGCAGCGGGACGGTCGCGTACGGCGTACCGGGGGCGGTCGCGTCGAAGGCGTCCAGGTACAGCTGGACGGCGGAACCGGTGCCGCAGCGGGCGGAGTTGTTGACGTAGGTGATCGTGACGGCGTTCTTGGCGGAACCGCCGAAGTCGATGTCCCCGTAGTCCAGCCAGGCCCCGTTGTAGGTGCCGCCGAGGTCGGTGGTGGAACCCGCGCCGCTCCAGCCGACCGGCTCGCTCTTGAGTCCGCCGCCGCTGTGGGAGCGGAACGCGGTGGCGTCGAACGCCACGGGTGCGGCTCTGTCCTGAGTGAGCGTCAACGCGTACACGTTGGCCACATAGGGCTGCGTGGACGACTGGGTGCCGGAGATGAAGTCGGCGTACACGTCCTGGACGCCGTTGAAGACGCCCGGGTCGAGCCGTACGGTCGTGGTGGCGACGCTGCCCCAGCCCGATCCGGTGTAGTCGAGGGGGATGTCCGCCTTCTTCGGACCGTCCTTCGCGCCGAGGTGCAGTTCGATGTGGGAGTCCGACGCCGCGCGCGACTGGGGCTTGTCGTAGCGGACGGTGACGGTGTCGGCGCCCTCGTGGAGGTCGATGCCCGTCCACCGGGCCCACGCGCCGTTCGTGGTGTTCTCGAAGACGCCGTTCGTGAGGTTCAGCGGGAGCGAACCCCCGCCGGTCGTGGTGCTGTTGGCCGCGGTCAGGGTGGCGAGCGTGGTCGTGGTGGACGAGGAGACCTCGTTCGCCGAGAACTGGTACCAGTCGAAGTTCGACACCCACGACTGGCCCGACGGGGCGTGGAAGACGAACGTCGCGTTCGACGCGTCCAGCAGGGCGTCCGGGGCGGTGACGGCCGCCTGCACCGTGCTGTAGTACTGCCAGCCGCCCGTTCCGGGGAGCTGGACGGTGGCGACGACGGGGCCGTCGGCGGCACCGGCGTGGATGTCGACGCTGCTCGGCTTCGCTGTCGTCGCCTGCGAGTTCGCGTAGCGGACCGCGATGCTGCGCGGGGCGACCCCGCCGAAGTCCAGCTTGGTGAACCGCTCCCACGAGCCCTCGGTGACGCCGCCGAGGTCGCCGTCCGAGTAGTACGCCTCCTTGACCAGGCTGGGACCCTCCATCTGGTCGGGCGCCTCGGCCTGGAGGACGGCGTAGCCGCCCTCGTCGACGGTGAGCGCGTCGACGGCGGAGCGCAGCGCGTCGTCCGCGGCCATGAGCGTGCCCGTCGCGGAGGCGGGATCCGCGAGGACGGTACGCGCGCGTTCGAGCGCCGACCGGAACACACTCCACGAGCCGTCGGAGTAGTGGGCGCTGCGCACCAGCGAGGCCTGCTCGACGAGTGCGCCGAGCGCCTTGCGGGGCACCGCGGCGGCGGAGACGACGAGCGGGTCGGTCGGGGATATCCCGGTGCCGCGCACCGTCGAGGCCCGTACGCCGTGCGCGAAGGCCTGGTCCTGGAAGGTGATGCCGAACCGCGCGTCGACCTGCGTGCTGCCGGTGAGCGACAGCGTCGCCGTACGCGGGCCGGCGACGCGCAGGTCCGCCGTGACACCGCCCGGCAGGCCGGTCACGGTGGCCGCACCGGACCCGGTCAGGCTGGTCCCCTTGCGGGCGGCGAACGACGCCGGTCCGGACAGGGTGAGCCGCACGCTGCCGTCGACGGCGCCGTCCGCCGCGGTGCCGACGGTGCCCGGGCGGGCGGAGACGACGGTGTCGCCCAGGCCGGTGCCCGTGCCGCCGTCACCGGTGTCGCCCGCGTCGGTGTTCAGCGAGTAGGCGGGCTTCGTGCGGGCGCCCCACCGGGAGGGCTCGGCGCCCATCGTGAAGTCCAGGGTCCCGCCCGAGACGATCTGCGAGTAGTCCAGCCAAGTGTCGCCGAACCGCTTGCCGTTGAGGGTCGCGCTCTGCACGTAGTAGTTGCTCGGCGACACGCCTTCGGCCTTCACCGTGAACCGGGCGCCGTTGGCGTAGCGGATCGTCGTGGAGTCGAAGAACGGGCTGCCGATCTGGAACTGGCCGGAACCGGCGGTCACCGGGAACAGGCCCAGTGCGGCCCCGACGAACATGGTCGACATCGTTCCGGCGTCGTTGTCCATGGTCGGCAGGAAGCCCTTCGGGGAGAGCTTGTAGACCTGGGTCCTGACGGGCGGGCGGAACTCGCCGCCGGAGCTGGGGGCTTCGTTCGAGGAGCCCGTCGCTATGTAGCGGTTCCAGGTGGCGCCGGTGTAGATCGCGCGCACCCACTTCTGCGTCAGGCTCGGCTCACCGACGTAGTTGAAGAGGTACGGGGCCTGGAGGTCGATCTCGTTCGCGTTGGAGTGCAGCATGGTCGAGCCGTCGTCGGCACCGGAGTCCTCGCCGAACATGTGCTCCACCGCGGCCTTGCCGGCCTTCGCGCCGCCCATGGCCTCGATCAGGCCGCCCATGTCGTACGCGTCGTACCAGTGGTACTGCCAGAGCGTGCCCTGGTAGAGACCGGCCGCCTCGAACTTCTCGTAGTCGGCGCTCTGCCAGTCGCCGCCCGTGGCACGCGGGGTGAGCAGGCCGACCTTCGTGCCGTCGGCCGCCGTCCAGGCGCCGGACTTCACCAGGTTGTCGATCGCCATGGTCGACTGGGTACGCAGCTTCTTCGCGTCCTCGTCCTTGCCGAGGGCGTCGGCGACGACGGACAGCGCCCACTGGTCGTAGCCGCGCTGGACGGTCGTGCCGGGGTCCCCGCTGACGTAGCCCTGCCGCAGCTGCGCCCCCGTGTAGTACCCGGCGTACGACTCCAGTGCCGGGTATGCCTCGTCGAGCCGGTCGAAGTCCTTGAAGCCCTTCGACAGCGCGTCGGCGATCAGTACGGGCGAGCGCTCCCAGCGGACGGTCGGCACCGAGTGGGTGAGGCTGCCCAGGCTCTTGCCGGAGGTGTGCACATCGGCGAAGAGCTCGATCAGCGACTGCACCATGTCCCGGTAGGTGGCCGGGTCGATGTACGCCTCGACGGAGTACTTGCGGAAGTCGTCCCAGGTGGACCAGCCGTCGTAGTACGTGAAGCCGTTCGCCTTGTGCACCGCTCCGTCCGCGCCGCGGTAGGTCCCGCTGGTGCTGGTGGCGTTCACCGGCAGCGCGTACATGCGGTACAGGTGCGTGTAGAACTCCTCGGTGAGCGTCGACCCGGGATCGGACGTCGCGGAGGCGTGTACGTCGACGGCGCCGAGCGCGCGGTTCCAGTCCGCCTTCGTCCGGGCTCGCGCCTGGTCGAAGGTGAGGTGACCGACCTCGTTCCGCTGGTCGGCCGCGGCCTGTTCCGCGCTGATCGGCGACAGTGTGATGCGCAGTTCGATGTCGTTCCCGGCGGCCTTGTCGAACCCGAGGACGGCGCCGGTGTCGCTGCCTTCCTGCGCGGTGGAGTCGCTCAGCTTTCCGTCGCCGCCCCAGCTCTTGAGGGAGGTCACGGGAACGTTCGTGGTGGCGGTGTAGTACAGCTGGTACGAGGCGCCGTTGAACGACCCCGCGACGATCCCGGAGACCGAGGTGGTCCCGTCGGGGAGGGTCGTCGCCCTGAGGGTCGAACGGGTGCGGCTGGTGAAGTTGTTCGCCAGGTCGAGGACGAGTTCGGGCTCCGCCCCGGCGGGGAAGCTGTACCGCTCCAGTGCCGTGCGCGTCGTCGCGGTCATCTCGGCCCGCACGGTGCCGGAGTCCTGCGTCACCGACGTACCGCTTCCGGAGACGGAACCGAGCCCCACCTGGTAGTACCCGGGCGTCGCGGTCTCGTCCTCGTGGCGGTACGCGTGGGCGTACGTGCCGGGGGCGGGGCGCTTGTCGTACCGTACGGAGGTCGGGACGACGAGCAGGTCGCCACCGCCGCCCGAGCCGCCGACGCCGTCGAGGTTCGTGGCGGTGATCCCGGCGATGTGGTTCACGTCGTAGTCGTACCCGGAGTGGCTGCGGCCGGGCGTGGTCAGCGGGTTGACCTTGGCCAGACCGTGCGGCGCCTGGGCGCCCGGCAGGTCGTTGCCGTCGTCGCCGGCGGTCGACACGAACGGGTCGACGAGGGCCGTGTAGTCCGTGGCGCCGGATGTCCCACCGGACCCCGCGGACGGCGTGGGGCCGGGCGCCGCGGCGGCCGCGCCGCCACCCGCCGGCGCGGCCAATGCGAGCGCCCCGGTGAGCAGCGCCGCGACCGTCGCGCGCAGGGGCCGGCGATGCCGATGGGCGGTCCTCGCAAGGACCGCGCGGGACAAGGGGGGACGGGATCTGATGGGTCTGATGGGCACGTAACCTCTCCAGCGTCACTCGTACGCACGGTCCGGCCGGCCGGAAGACAACGTTGTCGGACCGCGGTGCCGGGCATGCAACCCAGACGGGGAACGGCAGTGGACACACAGGATGGCACCGGTTCACCGGATCGCACCCGCCGCGTTCACGGCCGTCCGTCATCAGACAGGGAGAAGGCGTACGGCGGGCGAACGCCGTTCGTACAACCCGGTCGCGTGGCGCAGGAGTCGGGCGAGCCGTCGGATCGCCCGCTCAGCCGGTGTGGGCCTCCAGGGCGGCGATGATCTCGGGCCAGAGTTCGCGTGGGCGGTCGTGTCCCATGTCGGGGATCAGCAGGAGCTCGGCTCCCGGCACGAGCTCCGCGGTGCGCCGGCCGCCGCTGGGGTCGATCAGCGTGTCGTCCAGTCCGTGGATCACCAGCGTCGGCACCCGGAGCGTACGGAGTGCGTCCGCGCGGGAGCCGCTGAGGACCATCGCCCCGAGCTGGCGGCCGACCCCGGCGGGGTAGTGGGCGCGGTCGTAACTGCGGCCGGCGAGCTCCCGGAGGGCCGCGGCATCGCCGTAGCGCCTGGAGGCCCACACCAGTTCCCGGTCCGCCGCCGCGACGTACCCGTCGCGGTCCGCCGGCTTCGGGCCGAACAGCACCGCCTGGGCCTCGGGGCTGGAGCGGCCGTACTCGCTCTCGCCGGTGGAGGACATCATCGACGTGAGGGTCAGCACCCGCTCCGGGTGGGTGATGGCCATGGTCTGGGCGATCATGCCGCCCATCGAGGTCCCGACCACATGGGCGCGTTCGATCCCGAGCGCGGTGAGCAGGCCCAGGCCGTCGTCGGCCATGTCCCGCAGCCGGTAGGGCACCATCGCCAGGGCGGCGGGGATGTCTCCCGAGCTCACCGCGGTGATGAACCGGTTCATGTCGACCGGGTGATCGTCGAACTTGGTGGACAGGCCGCTGTCACGGTTGTCGTAGCGGATCACATGGCGGCCGCGGGCAGCCAGCATCCGGCAGAAGTCCTCGTGCCAGGCGATCAGCTGGGCGCCGAAGCCCATCACGAGCAGCACGGCGGGGTCACCGGGGTCGCCGAAGCTCTCGTAGGCGAGGGACACTCCGGGCGACACGTCGACGATGGGCATGTCCGGATCTTGTCAGGCCCGGCCGGTGGAGCGCATCCGGATTGCCCGCAGCAGGCGTCGTGACCGGTCGGACGGGCCGGTCGGACGGGGCGGTCGGACGGGCCGGTCAGACGGGGTCGGTCAGACGGGGTCGGCTGCCGGCTCCGGCGCGGCGGGCAGCGCCGCGGCACGCCGGCGGGGGAGCAGCAGCGGGGTGGCCAGCAGCAGGGCGCCGGCCAGACCGATGGCGGCGCGCGGGCCGAGCAAGGTGCCCAGCACTCCCCACACGGCCGTCAGGAGCGCGGTCGAGGCCTTGGTGGTCACCGCCCAGGCGGAGAGGGTGCGGGCGACGCGGTCGGCCGGGGTGCGTTCGAGGCGGCAGGTGGCCTGGACGGGGTTGAAGATCCCGCAGCAGAAGATGAGCCCGAGCTCGACCCCCATCACCAGCAGCAGCCCTGCGCCGCCCGGTCCCAGGAAGGCCAGGCCGACCGGCCAGAGCGCGCGCAGCACCCCGGACGCGACCAGGACCCGGTGCCGGCCGAACCGGGTGACGAGCGAGGGGGCCAGCCGTGAACCGAGCAGTCCGCCGATCGAGGGCGCGGCGAAGGCGAGACCGTACTGCCACGGGGTGAACCCGAGCCGGCCGAGCATCAGGACCGCCAGCAGCGGCTGGGCGGCCATCACCAGACCGTTGAACAGTGCGGTGTTGAAGAACAGCGGGCGCAGCGTCGCGTCGGCGAGGATGTACCGCCAGCCCTCCAGCAGATCGCGGGCCCGTATGCGCTCGGCCTTCCGCGGAATGGGCGGTGGTTCGTGTCCACCGGTCGCGCGGATGCCCAGGGCGGACAGCAGATAGCTGACCGCGTCGGCCGCCACCGTCACCACCGGACCCAGGAGCCCGATCGCCGCGCCGCCCAGCGGCGGTCCGACGATCGTGGTGGTCCAGGCAGTGGACTCCAGCCGGGCGTTCGCGACGAGCAGGTCCTCGGCGGGCAGCAGCGTCTTCAGGTACGCGCCCGAGGCGGCGCGGAAGGTGATGTCGGCCGCCGCGACGACGACGGAGACGAGCAGGAGCTGGAGAAAGGTGAGCACACCGGCGGCGAACGTGGCGGGGATCGTCAGCAGCGCCGCGCACCGCACCAGGTCCGTCGCGATCAGCACCGGCCGCTTGCGGCGGAACTCCACCCACGGGCCGAGCGGCACCGCCACGGCCGCGCCCACCGCTGCTCCCACGGCGGCGAGCGCGGCGACCTCGGCCGGTCCGGCGTCCAGCACCCGTACGGCGATCAGCTCGAACGCGCCGAACGCGAGCCACGTACCCAGCGCACTGGTCCCGTACGCCGCCCACAGCCACCCGAACGGACGCCCCAGCCGACGTCCTGACCGACGTCCGGACGGATGTCCCGGCCGATGTCCGGACGGATGCCCCGACCGGGGTCGCGGCGGGTGCCCACGCCGATGCCCGCGCCTCATGCCCGACACCCTTCCCCCGGTACCTCTACAACCGATCCGCGTTCAGGGGTATCAAAGCGAGCGCCGTGACCTGCGATCAAACAACCGCACGGCCGCTGGGCACAACCACTGGTTGTGGCCGTAGGGTGGTGGGCGTGGATCTCGAAACCGTCCGGACCTTTGTCGTGGCCGCCGACGCGGGGCAGTTCCAGGAGGCCGCCGCCGAGCTGGCGATCACCCAGCAGGCCGTCTCCAAGCGTATCGCCGCGCTGGAGCGCGGCCTCGGTGTGCGGCTGTTCACCCGCACCGCGCGCGGCGCCACCCTCACCATCGACGGTCAGGCGTTCCTGCCCCACGCGCGCGAGCTGCTGCGGGTCGCCGAACGGGCGGTCACCTCCGTACGGGCCGGGCACCGACCGCTGCGCGTCGACATCATCGCCTCCCGCGGCGCCGCGTCGGGCCTGATGCGCGCCTTCCACCGCGCGCACCCCGAGACCGACCTCGACGTGGTGATGCTGCTCGACATCGAGACAGCCGTCGCCGCGATCCGCTCCGGCACCATCGACGCGTCCTTCCGCGCCGTGGCCGCGCCCGGGCGGCCCCTTCCCGAGGACATCGAGTCCGTCCGGGTGATCGACGAGCCGCTCCAGCTCCTCACCGGACCCGCCCATGCGCTGGCGGGTGCCCGGTCGGTGACCGTCGCCCGGCTCGCCGGGCACCGGATCTGGATGCCCGGCATCGTCCCCGGCAGCGAATGGGCCGCCTACTACGACGACCTCGTCGCCGAGTTCGGACTCACCATCGAGGCGACGGGCCCCAACTTCGGCTCCGACGCACTGCTCGACACCATCGCCGACACCCCCGCCCTGGCCACCTTCATGGGCGAGCGCACCCGTCTCGTCTGGCCCGCCGGTCACGGTCTGCGTCTCATCCCCGTCATCGAGCCGACACCCGTCTACCCGCACTCCCTTCTCTGGCACCGCGACAACCCACACCCGGCACTGGCCACTCTCCGCGCCCACCTCGCCGCCACGGGCACCGGTCACGACGCCGCCGGGACCTGGACCCCGGACTGGGTGACGCCGCGCTGAGGCCCGCGCCCCGAGCAGGTGCTCCGGCCCGCCTCCTGAGCAGTGCCCCGACCTGTGCTCCGGCCTGCGGACCCGCATGCCAGGGTGGGCGAAGAGCCCCGTGACGACCCGCCGCCCGGCGCCGAGTTGCTGATTTCGTGGTGCGTACCCGCCCGCTTATGATCTTGGCCGTGACTGTGCAGAATTCTGACAAGATGCTCTCCCGCAAGCAGAGACTCCAGGAGAAGCAGCGCCGGCAGCTGTCGGTGGTGGACATGGTGGACAAGGCCGAGGCCAAGGTCCGCAAGGCGGACGCCGAGCTGGCCGTGGCGGTCGCCGAGGCGGTGCAGGTGTTCGGTGACGAGAAGTCCGCGTCCGAGGGACTCGACATGACGCCCGAAGCGATCCGCCGCTTCCTCCTCATGGCTCAGGAGGAGTCCGCCAAGGAGTCCGCCAAGACCGAAGAGCCCGCCGGGGACTCCTGACGCCTCCGGTGGTGATCACGGCGTGGTCCCCGGCGCCGGGAGCCACGCTCGCGTGCTGCCCGTGCCGGTGGTGCGCAAGGGAATCAGACTCGCTCCCGAGCCGTTGAACGCCACGGCACGGACGGTCGGTTGGCCGTCCGCGGCGTGACCGACGAATGCCCGGCCGAGCGAGGGAGCGGTGATCACGCGATGAAGGCGGTGCGGTTCCACACCTACGGCGAGATCGACGTGCTGCGGGTGGAGGAGGTGGCGCGCCCGGTGCCCGGCCCGGGGCAGGTGCTCGTGGCGGTCCGCGCGGCCGGGATCCAGCCCGGTGAGGTGATGATCCGCAAGGGCGCGCGGCACGACCGCTGGCCGGCGACCTTCCCGTCCGGTCAGGGCAGCGATCTGGCCGGTGTCGTGGTGGAGTCGGGCCCACACGTGCGCGGCTTCGCGGTGGGCGACGAGGTTCTGGGCTTCACTCATGGCCGGGCCAGCCACGCGGAGTTCGTCGTGGTCGACGACGTGAACGTGATCCACCGTCCGCAGGGACTGTCCTGGGATGTGGCAGGGGCGCTGTACGTGGCCGGGACGACCGCGTACGCCTGTGTGTTCGCGGTGGACCCCGGAGCGGCCGACACGGTTGTGGTGTCCGGTGCGGCGGGCGGCGTCGGATCCCTTGCCGTGCAGCTCGCACGGCGGCGCGGCGCCACGGTGATCGGGCTGGCGGGCGAACGCAACCACGCCTGGCTCAAGGACCGCGGGGTCGTCCCGGTCGCGTACGGGCCGGGCGTGGCCGAGCGGATCCGGCGGGCCGCCGGTGGGGACGTCGACGCGTTCATCGACACGTTCGGCGACGGATACGTGGAACTGGCGGTCGAGTTGGGCGTACGGCCCGAGCGGATCAACACGATCCGCGACTGGCGGGCCGCGGCCGAGGTCGGTGCCCGGACCTACGGCGAAGGGTCGGCGGCGTCCGCGGTGGTGATCGGCGAACTCGCCCGGCTCGCCGCACGCGGGGAGCTGGAGGTGCCCATCGCCCGCGGCTACCCGCTGACGCAGGTACGCGATGCGTTCCGCGAGCTCGAACAGGGGCACACCCATGGCAAGATCGTGCTCCGCCCGTAGACCCTGTCCGGCGGATCACGTCAGCACCAGTGCGTGGGACGGCCGAGCGCTGGGGGCAGTCGGGTGGTCGCGTCTCCCTTGGCCGCGTTGACCTGGGCCTGGGTCAGGAAGATGCTTCCGGTGAGGTCGGCCCCGCTCAGATCGGCGTCGCGCAGGTCCGCTCCGATCAGGTCGGCGGTGCGCAGATCGGCACCGGTGAGATCCGCCGCGATGAGCAGGGCGCCGCGGAGGCTGGCCCCCCGAAGGTCGGCACCGGCGAGCCTGGCCCCGATCAGGTCGGCTCCCCGGTGGTTCTTCCTACGGCCCGGGACCGTGGCCCGTATCCGCTCGCCGGCCTGCACCAGCAGGACGTTGACGTCGCCGCGCAGGGCGGCCATGTCGAGTTCCAGGATCGACTCGGCGCTGCCTCGGCTGAGTTCCTCGACCCAGGTGAGGGCCTTGCGGAGGTCCTGGTGGACGGGACGGGCCGACTCGTGGCCGAGGGCCTCGGTGATGTACCAGAGAAGTTCGTGCAGTTGCCGCATCAGCGGGAAGACCGCGAACATCCGGCGTGCGCCGTGCGGGTCCTGACGCCAGTCCGTGCCGCCGAAGGTGACGTGCGAGACCTTCTGGCCGGCGCCGAAGCAGTCGTAGGTCGTGCAGCCCCGAAAGCCCTTCTCCCGCAGGCGGGAGTGTATGCCGCAGCGGAAGTCCGTCTGGAGGTTCGAACACGGCTGTCCCGCGCTCTTGTCGACCGCGAAGTCGGCGGAGCGGGCGAAGGGGAGCGCGACGCAGCACAGCCCGAAGCAGTTGGCGCAGTCGGCCTGAAGGTCCTTGCGGTCGCCGTCGGCGACAACAGGCCTGCGACTGTCGGTGGTGGTGGGGGTTTGCTGCTTCCGGGACAACGTGTGCGCTCCTGCCGCGTCAGGCACCGTTTGCCGCGGTGCGCCGAGGTTGCCCCCATTCTCCCCGATGGTGGCGGTCCTTCGTCCGACGGGTGTGGCCGGGAGACGGACCACGGGCCCGGACATCCGTCACCACCCTTGCCCACCGCACCACTTGCGCCGCCAGGACCGCCCCGCGACACCGGGACGGTCCTGGCGGTGAGCCTGCTAGAGCGCCATCTCGTACGCCCCGGACAGCGCCTCGACCTGCTCCCAGACCCGCGCCGAACGCGCCTCGTCGACGACAGGACGCCGGACCGCGTCCAGAGCCCAGCGCTGCTGCTGCTCGGTCGCGGAGTCCTTGCCGTGCAGTTCGACGGCATGTGCGGAGAAGTCACGGACGAACACGGAGAACAGCTCGTCGAGCACGGACTCGTCCAGCCCGGTCGGGCGCGCCTGCTCCAGAATCAGCTGGCCGTACACCACCAGCGCGAACAGCTGCCCCACGGAGAGGAGGAAGTCGAGGTCGCGGCTCTGCGCCTCGTCGGGAGCCTTGGTGGCGACGAACTCGCACAGGGCGTCGGCCTGTTCGCGGAAGCGGGCGACGTTCGGGACCTCGGCATACGCGTCGAAGGCGGTGCGCCAGTCGTGGAAGCGTACGGAACCCAGGCCGCGGGCCGGACCCTGCCGGAACAGGAAGTCGTCGTCGGCCGCGTCGAGCCGGGTCGGTACGACGGGGTGGTCGACCGGCGTCAGCAGGTGATTGCGCATGAACTTGAGGATCAGCGCGAGGTTGACGTGGACCGTGCCCTCCAGCTTGGGCAGGCCCCGGATCTCCACCGCGGCCTGGGCGAAGTAGTTGTCCTTCTCGAAGCCCTTGGCGGCGATGACGTCCCACATCAGGTCGATGACCTTCTCGCCCTCCGTGGTCACCTTCATCTTCGTCATCGGGTTGAAGAGGAGGTAGCGGCGGTCCTCGGGACCGGCCGAGCGGAAGTAGTCGACGGCGCGGTCGCTGAACAGCTTCATACCGACGAGACGGACGTACGCATCGGCCAACTCCCGGCGCACGTGCGGGAAGACGGTGACGGGCCGGCCGTAGAGGATCCGGTTGCTCGCGTGCGTGACGGCCTCGTACATCGCGTGTTCGCAGATGCCGATCGAGGCGGTGCAGAGATTGAACTTGCCGACGTTGACGGTGTTGAGCGCCGCGTCGAAGGCGGCACGGCCGGTGTGCAGGACGTCCTCGGGGGCGACCGGGTAGTCCTCCAGCCGGAACTCGCTGACGAACTTGGAGGAGTCGACGACGTTCTTCACCAGGTGGTACGCCGGGTGGCGGCTGTCGGCCGCGAAGAAGACGTAACCGTCCGGGCCTTCGACGTCGGTGCGGCGACCGAACACGGAGACCAGACCGGCCGCGTTGCCGTTGCCGATGTAGTACTTGGAGCCGGTGGCCCGGAACCCGCCGTCGTCGGTGGGCTCCAGCAGCATGTCGGTGGAGTAGATGTCGGCGCCGTGGGCCTTCTCGGAGAGGCCGAACGCGAAGACCTCGCCCTCGTTCAGGAGGTCCGCGGCCCGCTTGCGGGCGGAGGCGTTGTCGCTCTGCCAGACCGGGCCGAGACCGAGGATGGTCACCTGCCACGCGTACCAGTAGTCGAGGCCGTAGAACCCGAGGATCTCGTTCAGGGCGGCGATCCGGGCGGTGTCCCAGCGCTGATCCTCGTCCCCGGCGGCGGAGGCCGGGGTGAGGAAGGTGGCGAACAGGCGCTCCTTGGCGGCGAAGGCGAGGAAGTCACCGAGCCAGGCGCGGGTGCGGTAGTCCTCGATCAGACGTCGCTTGCCGCGCTCCTCGAACCAGTCGACGGTGGCGCGCAGCAGCCTGCGGGTCTCGGGGTCGAAGTGCGCCGGGTCGTACGTGTGCGGGTTGAACAGCAGGGGAGTGCTCATGAGGGTCCGCCTTCCGGGGATGGGGGGTCGAGGGTGCCGGGGAGCGGCCGGCCGAACGCGGCGCGGCTCAGGCCGAGGGTGATGTCCGGCCCAGGGCGTGGAGTGTGGCGAGGACGTCGTCGAGCCAGGCGATCGTCATCCGCTCGTACGCGATACCGCCGCGCAGCACGACGTGCTGAAGTTCCTGGCCGGCGTCGAGCGGTGCGGGGGCGTCGGGCCCGGTGAAGTCGCGCAGTTCCCCGCTGAGGTAGTGGGCGAGCCGGGCTCGGTGCACCTGGAGGTGCCGTTCGACCTCGTCGACGAGTGCCGTCGGGTCGTCGAAGGCGGCGCCGCGGATCTTCACCGCGAGATCGTGGCGGAGGCTCTCCGGCTCGATCGGCTCGTGCAGCCATCCGGAGAGGGCCGCGCGGCCGGGGGCGGCGACGGAGTACTCCTTCTTGTCCGGCCGTCCCTGCTGCGGCACTTCGCGGACGTCGAGCACACCCTCGCTCTCCATGCGCTTGAGAACGCGGTAGATCTGCTGGTGGGTCGCGGTCCAGAAGTAGCCGATGGACCGGTCGAACCGCCGGGCCAGTTCGTAACCTGAGCCCGGCTGCTCCAGCAGGGAGACGAGGATCGCGTGTTCGAGCGCCATACCGCACAGCTTTCTATGCAACTAGTTGCATAGACAAGGGCGGCCGCCCCGGTGAGACACGGCTCACCCGAGCGGCGTGGCGCGCGTCGCCCCGCCAACGGGGCCCATCCGTCCCCGGATACGACAAAGCCGCTGCTTCGTGTGAAGCAGCGGCTCTGTCGTGTGTTTGTGGCTGTGGGCGGTGGGTTCGCCCGGTGCTGTCCGGCTCAGTACCAGTGGTGG
>NZ_JBEOWS010000178.1:0-19654 GCF_040296125.1 Streptomyces sp. NPDC002265
GCCCGGTCCGCTTCCGCCTTCGCCAGCCGGTCTTGCAGGGCGTGCAGGCGGCGGGACTTGGCATGCCACTCCGCCCGCGAGCCGTAGCCGCGGGCCAGCCCCGCCCGCCGGTCCGCCTTCGCGCCCAGCGGCCGGGCCAGCCAGCCGTGCGGTGATCGACGCGACCTGCCCCCGCAGCCAGGATGCCTCGGCCGCCTGCCCCCGCCGGGACAACGCCCACTGGTCATGCGTGGCCTTGGTGATGCTGCCCGCCCATCTGGCGGACGAGAGACCAGTCAAGGCCCGTTTGCGCACCGCCCGTGTGGCCGCATCATGCTCCGCCCCCTGCCGGACACGGGTCGCGAGATCACCCGCGGCCAGCGAGCCGAGGAACACCCCCACCTCGGTCAGCACCGCCACGTCCGCCTGCGACACCCGCAGCCGGGCCCGGACCGCAACCCCCGCGGGACCGGGCACCACGAACGACGCCGCCACCTCCCGCACCCCACCCACCCCCACCCCCGCCCAGCACTGCCCCACCCGAAAAGGTCACGCATTCGACCGGCAAACCCACGCTCCCACCCACCACATGCTTCCACCACCCGCTCACCCATGCTCACGAGAACGCACTCGTGCACGGTCAAGCAGCAGCAGTTCCGAACCCCTCGACGGGGGCAGGGCGACCATCAAGGGCATCGGGCCTGGGCGGCGTCCTTTCGGGCTCCGCGGTCCCGCTCACCTGCTGTCGCTCGTCCCCACCTCCGGGAGCGCGGCTCGTCCGGCCTCCAGACGGGCGACGGGGACGCGGAACGGCGAGCAGGAGACGTAGTCCAGTCCGGCCGCGTGGAAGAAGCGGACGGATTCGGGGTCGCCGCCGTGCTCGCCGCAGACCCCGATCTTCAGATCGGGATGCGCGGCGCGGCCCTCGTCGACCGCGATGCGGACCAGTTGGCCCACTCCGTCACGGTCGAGGGTCTCGAAGGGTGAGGTGGCGAAGATGCCCTTGTCGAGGTAGGCGGAGAAGAACGCCGCCTCGACGTCGTCGCGGGAGAAGCCCCAGGTGGTCTGGGTGAGGTCGTTGGTGCCGAAGGAGAAGAACTCCGCCTCCTTGGCGATGCGGCCGGCCGTGAGCGCGGCCCGGGGCAGTTCGATCATGGTGCCGACCGGGCACCGCACGGACACGCCGGATTCCTCGGAGACCTCGGCCAGGACCTGCTCCACCTCGGCCCGCTCGATGCGCAGTTCCTCGACGGCGCCGACCAGCGGCACCATGATCTCCGCCTCGGGCGAGCCCCCGGCCCTTGTGCGTTCTACCACCGCCTCCGCGATCGCCCGTACCTGCATGGCCACCAGCCCCGGAACGACCAGGCCCAGACGGACGCCGCGCAGCCCGAGCATCGGGTTCTCCTCGTGCATGCGGTTGACGGCGGCGAGCAGCTCGGTGTCGTGCGGGTCGGGCACGGCGCCCCGGGCTTCGGCGGCGGCGATGCGCACGGCGAGCTCGGTGCGGTCGGGCAGGAACTCGTGCAGGGGCGGGTCGATGAGCCGGATCGTCACGGGCAGACCGTCCATCGCCGCCAGGATGCCGATGAAGTCCTGCCGCTGGAGCGGCAGCAGCGCGCCGAGGGCCTCCTCGCGCTCTGTCTCGTCGCGGGCCAGGATCATCGCCTCGACCAGTTTGCGGCGCTCGCCGAGGAACATGTGCTCGGTGCGGCACAGTCCTACGCCCTGCGCGCCGAACCTTCGGGCGCGGGCGGCGTCCTCGGGGGTGTCGGCGTTCGCCCGCACCTGAAGCCGCCGCACGCCGTCGGCCCGTTCCATGGCGCGGGCCACGGCTTCGACCAGGGCGTCGGACCGCTCGCCCGTCTCGAAGTACCGCATCACGGCGGAGTCGACGAGCGGGGCGGCGCCCAGGTACACGGAGCCTTCGGAGCCGTCGACGGAGACGATCGTTCCCTCCTGGACGACGGTGTCTCCCACGGTGAAGCGGCGCGCCGCGGTGTCCACGGCGAGTTCCTCGGCACCGCACACGCACACCCTGCCCATGCCCCGGGCGACGACGGCCGCGTGGCTGGTCTTGCCGCCTCGGCTGGTCAGCACCGCCTGCGCGGCGATCATGCCGGGCAGGTCGTCGGGGGTGGTCTCCTGGCGTACGAGGACGACCTTCTCGCCTGTGGCGGCCCGGCGGACGGCTTCGGCCGAGTCGAACACCGCCGCGCCCACGGCCGCACCCGGCGAGGCCGGGAGACCGTGCGCGAGCGCCTCGCCGACGGCCGAGGTATCGAAGCGGGGGAACATCAGCCGGGCGAGGCCGTCCCCGTCGACGCGGGCCAGGCCCTCGTCGGGGGTGATCAGATCCTCGTCGGCCAGTTCGGCGGCGATGGCGAAGGCGGCCTCGGCGGTGCGCTTGCCCACCCGGGTCTGCAGCATCCACAGCCGGCCGCGCTCGATGGTGAACTCGATGTCGCACAGATCGCGGTAGTGGGTCTCCAACGTCCGCATGTGCTCCAGTAGTTGCGCGTACGAGGTCGGGTCCGGCTCCTCCAGGTCGGTGAGCGGGACGGTGTTGCGGATGCCGGCGACGACGTCCTCGCCCTGGGCGTTCGCGAGGTAGTCGCCGTACAGACCGGGCCGGCCCGTGGCCGGGTCGCGGGTGAAGGCGACGCCGCTGCCGGAGTCGGGGCCGAGGTTGCCGAAGACCATGGTCTGCACGTTCACCGCGGTGCCCAGGTCGTCCGGGATGTGCTCGCGCCTGCGGTAGACCCGGGCGCGCTCGCCGTTCCAGGACTCGAAGACGGCGAGGACGGCCCGGCACAACTGATCGTCCGGGGACTGCGGGAAGTCCTCGCCGGTCTCCCTGCGGATCAGCTCCTTGTACGTCCCGACGAGTTCGGTCAGGTCGGCCGCGGTCAGGCCGAGGTCGTTCGCCGTGCCCCGGACCCGCTTGAGGTCGGCCAGCGTGCTCTCGAAGAGGGAGCTGTCGACGCCCATGACCGTGCCGCCGAACATCTGTACGAGCCGACGGTAGGAGTCCCACGCGAAGCGCTCGTTCCCCGAGACCTTCGCCAGGCCGAGCACGGAGTCGTCGTTGAGTCCGATGTCGAGGATCGTCTCCATCATGCCGGGCATGGAGAACCGTGCCCCGGAGCGGACGGACAGCAGCAGCGGGTCGTCGGGCTGTCCCAGCCGCCGTCCCGCGGTCTGCTCCAGGACGGTCAGGTGCTCCGTGATCTCGCGGGCCAGGCCGCTCGGCTCGGCGCCGGTGGCGAGGAAGGCCTGGCAGGCCTCGGTGGTCACGGTGAAGCCTGGCGGGACCGGCAGCCCCAGCCGTGTCATCTCGGCCAAGTTCGCGCCCTTGCCGCCGAGCAGGCCGGCCAGGTCACGGCCGCCCTCCGCGAAGTCGTACACGTAACGGACCATGACGTCGGTCTCCTCCGATGGGCTTCGGGCTGGTTACAGCTCCAGCGTCCGAACGTCGGTACCGGAGCGTCAGGTGCCGTCGGTCCTCTCCATGGGGCCGGTCGGCCCAGGCAGGTCCGTCCCCTTCCCGGGGAGTTCCCGAAGTTCCGTCTTCGGGGCGATGTCGATGGGGCAGCGGTGCGAGCCCTGGTACCCGGCCCGATTCGCTACCGCATTCCGAAGCCGACTACTACCGTGGGCACATGATCGGACCGGTAGGTGTCCGAGTTGAGGGGAACCTGGAGGAGTACCGGTGGGAAGCCCCGAGGAGGCCCGCGTACGGCTGCCTCAGCTGCGGCTGGACGAGCTGTTGGAGGAGCTGCAGGCGCGCCTGGACGCGGCCCGCGACACCCGCGACCGGGTGCACAGCCTGCTGGAGGCGGTGCTGTCCGTCGGTCGGGAGCTGGACCTGGAGCAGGCCCTGCACAGCATCGTGGAGGCGGCCGCGGTACTGGTCGACGCGAAGTACGCGGCGCTCGGCGTGATCGGTCCGGACGGCAGGCGTCTGTCGGCGTTCCACACGGTCGGGGTGAGCGAGGAGCAGATCGCCCGGATCGGCCCGTATCCGGAGGGGCACGGGATTCTCGGCGAGCTGATCAGCCATCCTGAGCCGCTGCGGCTGGCGAAGATCTCCGAGCACCCGGCCTCGCACGGCTTCCCGGCGCACCATCCGCCGATGAACACCTTCCTCGGCGTCCCGATCAGGGTGCGCGACCAGGTCTTCGGGAATCTGTATCTGACCGAGAAGCGGGGCGGCGCCCAGTTCGACGAGGAAGACGTCGCGGTCACGCTCACACTGGCCGTGGCGGCCGGCGTCGCCATCGACAACGCGCGGCTTTACGAGGAGTCCCGGCTGCGGGAACGCTGGTTGCGGGCGAACGCGGACATCACCCACATCCTGATGTCCGGTAGTGACCGCGCCGAGGTCCTCTCGTTGATCGCCGAGCGGGCCCGTGAGATCACCGGAGCCGCCCTGGCGGCGGTCGCGCTGCCCATGGCGGACACCGGAACGCTCGCCGTGGAGATCGCCGTCGGCCTGGACGCCGAGGCGCACCGGGGCCTCGTCCTGCCGATGGACAGCAGCCTGATGGGGCTGGCCTTCTCCGGTGCCGCCCCGGTTTCCAGCGCGGACGTCGGCCATGACGAGCGGATCTCCCTGGAACCTCCGCGGTTCGGCGGGCTCGGCCCTGCCGTGGCCGTGCCGATCGGCGCGGGCGAGGCGGGTCCGCAAGGCGTGGTCCTGCTGGCGCGAGAGGCCGGTCAGCCGGTGTTCTCGGCGGCTGAGACCGAGCCCCTGAAGACCTTCGCCGCACAGGCCGCCGTCGCGATGGAGCTGGCGCGGCGCCGCCGGGACGCCGAGGAGGTCGCGGTGCTCCAGGACCGCGACCGCATCGCACGGGATCTGCACGACCTGGCGATCCAGCGGCTCTTCGCCACCGGCATGACCCTGCAGAGCGCCGGCCGCTTCATCGAGCACGAGGAGGCCTCCCAACGCGTGGTGCGCGCGGTCGATGACCTCGACGAGACCATCAAGATCATCAGGTCGACGATCTTCGGCTTGCGCTCCCGAGCGGGCGCGGGGGAAACCGCCCTGCGGGCACGGGCGGTTCGGGTGGTCGGCGAGGCCGCGCCGGTCCTCGGCTTCGCGCCCGGCGTGCGCATGGAGGGCCTGCTCGACACCGACGTGCCGAAGGAGATCGCCGACCACGTGGTCGCGGTGCTCTCCGAGGCCCTGACCAACATAGCCCGCCACGCGCGCGCGGACCGGGCCGACGTGCTCCTGGCGACGGACGGGCGGGAGGTGCGGCTGTCGGTTGCCGACAACGGCGTGGGCATCCCCGAAAGCGGTCGCCGCAGCGGGCTGCGCAACATGGCGGAACGGGCCGAGCAGTTGGGCGGCCGTCTGGAACTGGGGAAGCCGGAGAGCGGCGGCACCGGGCTGGTGTGGCGGGTGCCGACGCGGAAGGCGGAGGGCTGAGGCGCACGGCATTCGTGCGCGACGGGCCGTCCGGAAGGCGTCCGAAGATCGGGAGCCTTCGGCCGCCGCGGAGTGCGGGGACTCCGGCCCACGTGTATGCGCTTCATGATCGCCTCCTCCCGGGCCTGCCGGCCCAAGGCTCGTGCGGCCCCAAGTGCAAGTGCCGTTCCGCGCCTGTGTCCGGCCCACTCGGCTCATGCGCCCCGACTCGTTGCGGAGTTGGCTGGTAGCAAGGAGAACGACCCCGACCAGGGAGGGCGAGCACAGTGGGTACCAGCCTCACACCGGAGTTCTGGGAGCGGTTCGCGGTACTGCTCGTGTTGGCGGCGGGTCTGACGTGTGTCCTCACCGCGGCCTTCGACGGTCTTGCCGTCCGGCTGCTGCGCCGACGGACGCCCAGGACGCTCCCGCAGGTGCCGCATCGGGCGGTTCGGCCGGTTCGGAAGGAGCACCGCACGGCGGTGCACTCGTGACGTACCGGGCAGGCATCGCTTCCGTGGGCCAGGGACCAAGTCCCCGGCCCACGCTGTTGCGCAACGCCTTCAGCGCCGTCACCAATGCGCCCGGCCGACCGTGACCGACATGGCGTCAGAGGCTCTGCACCGGGGGCCGATCGGCTCCTGACGAGGACTTCCGGCCCCTCCTGCCCCAGCGCACGGGATCGGAGACTGACGGTACATCCCTGAAGGAGGTCCGCACATGCTCGCCATCACCGTCGGCCTCGACGGCTCGCCCGAAAGCATCGCCGCCGGGGACTGGGCCGCGCGCGAAGCAGCACAACGACAGGTGCCCCTGTGTCTCCTGCATGCCAGGGACTCACTGCGCCCGCTGTATGCGCCCTTCACGGCGGCTGCGGTGCCGGACATGATCGACGCGCAGCGCACATGGGCTGCCGGCTTCCTGCTCGAGGCAGAGTCCCGGCTCACGGAGCGCCACCCGGGTCTGCGGATCACCACCCAACGGACCGAAGAGCAGCCCGTCCCGGCCCTGCTGACCGCCGCGAAGGACACCGAACTGCTGGTCCTCGGGTCCCGGCGCCTCGGTACGGTGGCGGGTTTCCTGGTCGGCTCCGTCGCCCTAGCTGTGGTGGCACACACGGAACGGCCCGTCGTCCTCGTGAGGGCCGGTGAGCGCCCCGAGGACGAGCATCTGCCGGACGCCACGGGCACCGAGGCGATTACCACTCCGTACCGTGACGTCGTGTTGGGCTTGGACCTGGAGAGCCCGGCCGACGCCGTCGTCGAGTTCGCGTTCGAGGCCGCATGGCGTCGTTCGGCCGGCCTGCGGGTGGTCCACGGCTGGAACCCCGCCGCCGTCTACGGCTACGGCGCCGTCCTGGATTCGGCTCTCAACGCCGAACTGGCGGAGGAGGCCCGGCACGGACTCAGCGACGTCCTGCGGCCTTGGAAGGACAAGTTCCCCGGGGTGGAAGTGCGCGAGCAGGCCGTCATCGGTGGCGCCGGCCGTCACCTTGTACACGCTTCGCGGGACGCGTCGCTGGTCGTCGTCGGGCGGAAGAAGAATCACGCGTTGGTGGGCGTCCGCATCGGCCCGGTGACGCACGCGGTGCTGCAGCACGCCTCCGTGCCGGTAGCGGTGGTGCCGCACGACTGACAGCGCCGGTGGCCACAGCCGACCGGGTCCATCAGGGGCCCGGTCGGCCCGCGCACTCGGTGACTCCTTCGGCGGAACGCTGGAAGCGACCAGGTAGGAGAGGGGAAGCGGCACCTACGTCCTGCGCGCCGAACTCCCCGGACTCGACCCGGACAAGGATGTCGAGATCACCGTGGAGGACAACGTTCTGACCCTGCGGGCCGAGCGCGCTGAAGAGACGACGGAGAAGCACCGCACGGAATTGCGATACGGCGCCTTCGTCCGTTGCGTTCGTCTGCCGTCCGGAGCAAAGGGAGAGGAGGCGACCGCAGAGTACAAGGACGGCGTTGTGACCATCACGGTCCCGGTCCCGGAGGAGAAGGCGGGGACCAGGACCATCCAGGTGCGGCGCGGTTGAGACAGGGCAGGTCGGGCCGCATCAGGTGTGCGCGCCCGGCGGCTCGCCGGCCGCGCACACTGCTGCCACGCCCGACAGTCAGTGGACACACGGCACTGTGTGCTACCGGGTGCCGATCGCGCCGGTGAGATGACAGTGGACGTCGACGATTCCTTCGACAGTCCGCGCCAGCCGTTCGGCCACCGGTATCAGCTCCGCGTCGTCCACCCATCCCGTGAGGGTCACGACGCCCTCAAGGACCTCGACCCGGATGTGGTCGGCGGGCAGTGGGAACAGGCGGTCGACGACCTCGTGACGTACTTCTTCGGTGAGGTCCTCGTCGTTCCGGAGGAACACCTTGAGCAGATCCGAGCGGCTGACGACGCCGTCGAGCCTGCCCTCGGTGTCGATCACGGGCAGCCGCTTGACGTTGCGCCTGGCCATGATGCGGGCCGCCTCGGCCAGCGTGGTGTTGCCGTGCACGGTGACCGTCGGGCTGCTCATCAATTCCTCGGCGGTCAGCGCGCCGGCTTTCGCCAGGTCGGACAAGCGCTGCCGCTGGGTGAACCGGTCCGGAACGCTGTCCCGGAACTCCTCCTTGGGCAGCAGGTCGGCCTCCGAGACGACCCCGATCACCCGGCCCTCGCCCTCGAGCACCAGCAGCGCGCTGACCTTCCACCGTTCCATGAGCCGGACGATGTCCTTGAACGGCGCGTCGCGGCCGACGGCGACGACGGCACGTGTCATCACGTCGCTCACGACGCGGGGGCTGGTTTGCATGATCTCCTCCTCGAGGTGATCAGGAGGGGCGTACACCAACGGTGACGATCACTTCCGGAACTCTCGGTGGTCGTCGTCCTTGCCGAAGTAGTGCCGCTCCTCGACGAACTCCCGTTCGCCGGGACGCAGGACCGCTCCCGGCGTCGACAGGAAGGCGATGAGCCCCAGGACGCCGACGCCCATCAGCGCGACGCCGACGACGAACGAGCTGTAGCCGAACACAAGGCAGGCGCCCAGCACCGAGGCGACGATCAGAAGGAGAGGGATCATGGCCGTTGTCCTTCCTTCATGCACTTCCTGTTCAGAGCGCCCGCAGCCAGTCGTCGGCGACGCCGTGCACGGCCAGGCCGGTGGGCTGCGGGGGCTTGTCGTCGATGCGGTAGGAGAGGTGGTCGACGACGTCCACGACACCGTCCAGCCGCCGCGTCACACGGATCGCGACCGGTATGTCGCTGCGTCGCTCCAGCCGACCGGTGAGCGTGACCACGCCGTTCCTCACGGCCGCCTCGACGGTGTTCGGGGCCAGCCACAATGTGTTGACGAAAACCTCCTGCTGCACGTCCCGCTGGATCTCGTCGTCGGTGCGCAGGAAGACCTGGAGCAGGTCCCGGCGCGTGACGATGCCGACGAGCACGCCCGCCTCGTCCACCACGGGCAGCCGCTCGACGCGGTGCTCCGTCATGAGCCGGGCGGCCTCGGCGACCGTGGCGTCGGCGCACACGGTGACGGCGGGCCTCGACATCACCCCGCCGGCCGTCGTGGCACGGCTCTTGGCGGCGGCGCGCCGGGCACGGGCGCTGAGCAGACGGCGACAGCGCGCCCGGACGCCGGCGGTCTCCGGCTCGCGAGCCTGACGCAGCACGAGGTCGGTCTCGGAGATCACACCGATGACCTTGCGGTCCTCGTCGATCACCGGGAGCCCGCTGATGCGGTGCTCTTCGAGCAGGCCCGCCACTTCCTTGAACGGCGTGTCGCACCGTGCGGTGACGACGTCGCCGACCATGAGAGCGCCTGTCCTCGTGGGCTTCATGGCTGAGCCTCGCTTTCGTGGGTGGCAGTGGTCACGAACCCCCTTCAGGGGCCTTGACTTCAGCTTCCGGCCACGGGCGCGCGAACCCCAGGGGCCGATGGTCCCCGCCCAGGGCCGACCCGCCCGTCGTACGGCCCCCGCCGGTGCGACCGTGAAGGCGGACCTCTGTGCTGCATGGAATGCCGGTCACGGGTTCGCCCGCGCCCAGCAGGATCCGCTCGTGGGATCCCCGTGGCAGACCGTTCCGGTGTCGCGCGACCTCGTCCAGCCCGGCCTGACCGGACTGGAGTCCCGGGACGGCGCGCTGTGGCTCGATCCGGTGCCACTGCCGGAGCTGTCGTCCCACGGTTTCTCGCTCCGCTACCAGGGTCACTGGGGCGTCCGGCTGCGGCTTGAGCCCCGGCGGCTGGAGGTGACAGTGCCGCCGCCCGACGGCTCACCGATCGCCATCCGGCTGCCGGACCGAGCGGTCAGCGTGCAACCGGGCGAGAAGTGTCACCTCCTCCTTCCGGACCGATCGCGGGCGTCGCGTAGAGGGGCCGTACGGCCTCCGGAGGGGACCGGGCAGCCTCTGCCTCCGCACGGGCCGCGGAGTGACGCTGGTACCGAATGGCAGACCGAGCATTGGAGGTGCCGAGATGCTTCGACCCGTTGTCGCCGGAGTCGACGGATCCGCCGGAAGCCTGGCCGCTGCCGCATGGGCGGCGCGCGAGGCCGAACGACGTGACAGGCCGGTTCAATTGGTGTACGTCTGGGACTGGCACCCCCGTCGGCAGGAGCGCGAGATCGCCACTGCCGCCCAGCGGCATCTGGCCCGGCGTTCTTTGCGGCAGGCGCAAGAACACGTCCGCGCCGAGTGCCCCGAAGTCCGCCTCACCGGCGAGCAGATGGAAGGCCCGGCCGTCGCCGCCCTGCTGAAAGCGGCGGACCAGGCCGATCTGATGGTCCTGGGCTCACGCGGACTGAGCGGCTTCACCGGATTCCTCGTAGGATCCGTCGCCCTCGGCGTGGTCGCGAAGGCGACGCGTCCCGTAGTCCTCGTCCGGGCGGACGAGGAGGCGGCCGACGAACACGTGCCGGCAGGCGACGGAAGTTCCTCGACGGACACCGGCTACCAGGACGTCGTGCTCGCCATCGACCTGGGTGAAGCCTGCGACGAGGTCATCGAGTTCGCCTTCGAGGCCGCCCGGCTCCGGCATGCCCGGCTGCGCGCCGTGTACGCCTGGCACGCGGCCGGCTCCATCGACCTCGGAGCGGGCGACATCGGACTGGTCAAGGACGCCTGGCAGGGTGAGGAGTGGCTGGGCTTCCTCAGGGCCGTGCTCCAGGTGTGGCGCGACAAGTACCCCGACGTGGAGGTCCTGGAGACGGTCGTGGACGAGAAGCCGTCGACCGCGCTGGTGAGGGCCGCGACCGGAGCGGGTCTCCTCGTCGTCGGCCACCGCCTCCCAGAACGTCCCGTCGGCCCCCGCACCGGACCCGTCACCCACGCTGCGATCCACCACGTGGGCTGCCCCGTGGCCGTCGTCCCTCATTTCCAGGGGAGGTGAGAGGCATGACGAGGCCGGTCGTGGCCGGTCTGGACGGTTCGAAGGAGAGCCTGGCCGCGGCGGACTGGGTGGCCAGGGAAGCCCTTCGCCGCAGACTGCCGCTCCGTCTGGTGCACGCCTGGGAGGGCCTGCCCGACGACGGCACCGGTGCGGACCTGCCCGAGATCCGGATGCCGCAGTACCACGCGCGGCAGGTGCTGCGCGGGGCCCCCGAACTGCTGAACGAGCGGTACCCGCGGCTGTACATCGCCGCCGAACAGGTGCGCAGGCAGCCGGTTCCCGCGCTTCTCACCGAGGCGGAGAACGCGGAGCTGCTGGTCATAGGGAGCCAGGGGACGGGCGGTGTCGGCGGGTGCATGTCGGGGTCGGTCGCCATGGCCACCGTGGCTCACGCCGACCGTCCGGTCGTCCTCGCCCGGGTGGGCGAGACGGCGACGGACGAACACCTCCCCGACGGTTCGGGAAGGACATCGGCCGGTACCCCCTGCCCGTGCTGGCCCTGACCGGCCCCGCCCGCCGTTGGGAGCCCAGCGCCTGCGGCTACGGCTGCTCTCTGCCGCCGCCCGCCTGGTCACCACCGGTCGTCGCTGCTGCCTCCGTCTTGCCCGCCACTGGCCCTGGACCGACGTGATCACCAGCGCTTTGAGTCGCCTGCGGGCGCTGCCGAACCCTGACTGACCAGCGATAACGGCCCATCCCGAGGAGCAGCCCTGCCCCCGGAGTCGTGGAACCCGGCGCCCACTCGACGCAACGGCCGGGCCACCGCCCTGCCCTTCACCAGCCCGAGAAGTCGAAACGGCCCGCCCGAGAAACCGACGGACCGTCACGAAAGATCGAGGTTAGTGAGTCGTGGCGAGCGTGAGAGTGAAGCTGGCTTCCAAGTCGGCCCAGAGCTGATTTGTGTGAAGGCCCGCTTCGGCCACTTCTGCGCGCAGCCCGTCCTCGGTGAATTTGGCGCTGCGTTCGGTGATCCATTCCTCTTCGTGCCCGAAGTGCACCACCAGGTCAAGTTCCCGGACTTTGACGAGCTGGTCGACTCGGCTGCGCAGCCTCATCTTGATGTGACCTTCGGCGCTGTTCCACATCGATATGTGATCGAAGGCGTCGGCATCCAGCCCGGTCAGTGCTCGCCGAAGGAGATCTCCTTCACCTCGCGGATCGCGTAGTACACGAGGACGTATCCGGCGAGCGGGTCGGCCCACCACCAGCCGGCCAGGGAGTTGAGGACGAGGCCGACCAGGACGGCAGCTGCGAGCAGGCTGTCGATGAGGGTGACACGGCCCTCGGTCTTTAGCACCGGGTTGTCCAACGCGGCCCCGGTGCGGGCCTTGCCCGCTGCGAGCGCGAACATCACCGCTGCTGTGATGGCGGTCCACGCGATGCCCAGCGGCGAGTGGTGTGGGCGGAAGCCGACGGCCAGCACCCATGTCGACTGGACCAGTAGATAGACGGCGAGGAGGGCGAAGCCGATCCCGATCAGCCTCAGTGCCCGCCTCTGCCGGTCCTCACCGCCTCCGGACAGTTCCCAGATGACCACGGTGGAGGCACCGATCTCGATCAGGGAGTCGAGGCCGAACCCTGCCAGGGCCACCGACCTCGCCGTGATCGCGGCTCCGGCGAGCACCACGATGCCGATCACATTCCAGGCGAGTGTGGCGTACTCCAGGGCGAAGCCGCGGCGGAGCAGGGTCTGGCGGGCGACATCATCGGTAGTGGTCACGGCATGAGTCTCCCCGGGGCATCGCCAGCTGCTGGTGGCGGGGCGCTCTGCGTGCTGCTGAATCTTGGGTTCTGGCTCGTTTTCCGGGCTCTGTCGCTGATTTGGGGGTGGTGACGATCAAGAACAGGTGGGCATCACCTGAGCGTGGGGGATGTGGTTCGCCTCGCCGACCTTCTTCCGGGGGTCGGGGTCGCGGTAGAGGGAGTGGTTCTTGGGGACGCTGAGGTCCGGCTGGCTGTGCGGTCCACGATGGACTCGGCCGCCTGTCCAGGATGTGGGTGGAGATCTTCGCGTGAGGTTGATCCCCGGGAGTGGACACCGGGTTTCACGCGACGAGTGACAGCATACGTGGCGTGATCAATCGTTGTTCGAACTCGGCTGGTGTGAGGTAGCCGAGCGCGGAGTGCCGACGGCGCCGGTTGTAGTACGACAGCCAGCGGAACAGCTCCAGCCGGGTCTGTGCCTTCGAGGTCCAGCGGCGGCCATGGAGCAATTCGCGCTTGAGGCCCTGGAAGAACGACTCGGCGAGGGCATTGTCATAGCTCGGGCCGGCCCGGCCCATGCTGCGGCGGATGCCGTGCCGGCGGCACACCTGGGCGAAGGCGGCCGCGCTGTACTGGGCGCCCCTGTCGGTGTGAAAACGACGCCATGGACCCGGCCGCCGCGGGTGGCCACGGCCATCTCGATCGCGTCGGTGACCAGGGAAGTCCGCATGTGGTCGGCGATCGACCAGCCCACCACCTTTCTCGAGCAGATGTCGATCACCGTGGCGAGGTAGAGCCACGTCGTGCCGACGGCTATGTAAGTGATGTCGCCGCACCACATGGTGTTCCGCGTGTCCGCGGTGAAGTCGCGCATCACCAGGTCCGGCGCGGGTGGCACGGTCCTGTCCGCGATCGTCGTGCGCTTCTTCTTGCGTAGGTGCCGGCCGACGATGTGGTTGATCCGCATCAGCCGGGTGACGCGCTTTCGGTTGATCCCGTGTCCGCGGGCACGGAGTTCGGCATGGACGCGCGGAGCGCCGTAAGCGCCATGGTGCTCGGCGTGGATGGCCCGGATCTCGGCCACGGTCCGTTTCTCCCCGGCCTGGCGCTCGGCGTGGGCCTGCTCGGTGGCCAAGTGCCGGTAGTAGCCGGCGCGAGATGTCCCGAGCACCCGGCAGCTCCGCTTGACGCCGAAGTCGGCGCGGTTGTCGGAGATGAAGTCCCAGCGGTGGGGTCTCACTTCACCTCCCGAGCGAAATAGGCGGCTGCCCGGCGCAGGATCTCGCGCTCCCGGTGCCACTCCTTCTCGGCCTTGAGCAGCCGAGTGTTCTCCGCCCGTAGCCGGGCCAGCTCCTCCGCCTCGCTCCCGCCCACGTCACCGGGTCCGGGCACCGCCTGGGCCTCGTCCTTGCGAACCCACGTCCGCAGCGACTCCGCGGTGATGCCGAGATCCGCGGCCACCGCGGCGTACATCCGCTTCCCGGCAGCGGCGTGGTAGAGCGCGACAGCGTCCTTCCGGAACTCCTCCGAATACGGAGACCTGCGTCCCACCTGGACATCCCTCCCTGAGCCATCAAGATCCATTGTCAGGGTGTCCACTCCAAAGGATCAACCTCACTCTCCACCCCGCCCCCGGTACCGGTCTCGAGGTCCGCGTCCGGCTGAGTTCCGTCCCTGGGGGCCCACGCGGGAAGCGCGGGCTGCACTCGGGGGAGGATTTCGGCTGCCGCCATGGCATCAGCGACCGAACGCTGGCGACGCGGCGCGGCTGACATCCTTCGGGACACCTGGACCTGCCACTCGGGGTTGGCCGCTGACGTGGGTTGATCGGGGTCGGCAAGCCTGGATCTCACGCTGGTGTCCGACCGCCAACAGGGCACCGCCAGGGCCCCTACCAGGAGGGCACTGGCGCGGCCGTGCTCCTCGCCAGCCTCTGGGCGGTGCTCGCCTGGGGTACCGACGGCCGTCTCCCACTGCTGGGTTCGGGCGTCGTCGCGCTCTCGGTCCGGAAACCGCCCACCCAGGGGCTAGTGACAGGTCCTGGTCAAAGTTTTGGCCAAGTGCCGGACGGTTTCTGCGGCCGGTGGTCGGGTTCTCCACGACGGCTGTATGACCACCCGTTTTCGGAGGATCTGGTGTCAGCACCAACCCGTAAGAGACGATGGCTCACGATCTGTGCCATCTCCGCATCCGCCGCACTTGTCGCGACACCCGCAGGCGCTGCGGCAGGCAAGACAAAGAGCCCGTTCGGGGCGCGCGCACTCGCCCGGCTCGCCGCCGAACGCGAGCACTCCATAGGGACCATCAGCCCCAAGCTGAAGGCCGACGACGGGGACGATGGCAACGAGGCCGACGAGATAGCCGAGGGCGCCGACCAGTACGCCGAGGCCCGCACCTCGCCCGGCATCGTCGCGCCCGGCGCCTACGGCGCCGCCTGGGACGGCCTCACCGACCTGCCCTCCAAGGGCGGCAGTTGGCGCCATGTCACCGATCTGCCGTACAACTCCGACGACTCCCGCTACCGAGACATCGACTCCAACTCCAGCGGCGGCTCGGGCAATGTCACCGGCCGTATGGCCGCGATCGCCGCCGACGACGACGGCTACGTGTACACGGGCAGCGCCGGCGGCGGCGTATGGCGCTCGAAGCGGGGCGGCGGGCACTGGAAGCCCATCAGCGACAAGCTGCCCTCGCAGTCCACCGGCGCGCTCGCCCTGGACGGGGCCGGCCGGCTGTGGCTGGGCACCGGCGAGGCGACCACCAACGCGGACGCCTACCTCGGCAGCGGCGTGTACGTGCTGTCCAACCCGCACCACGGCAGCTTCTCCACCCGCAGCCGGGTCGGCGGTGACGAACTGCAGTCCACCACCGTCCGCCAACTCCGGTTCGGCGGCGGCAAGGTGTGGGCGGCGACCAGCGAGGGCGTGTGGAGCCACTCCACCAAGACGCTGAAGGGTGCCTGGAAGCTGGAGTTCGCGCCCAACCCCGACTATCTGCCGGGCGGTTCGAAGACGAACGACGACTCGGCCGCGTACAAGAACATCACCAACGACATCGCCATCGACCCCAAGGACCCCTCGAGGGTGATCCTGGCGGTCGGCTGGCGCAGCGGTGACGACTACAACGGCTTCTACACCAAGGACGCCAAGGGCGCCTGGACGCGGATCACCAGCGGCTTCGGCGACCTGCCGACCGACACGGACAACGTCGGCACGGTCACCTTCGCCCGTTCCGCCGACGGCTCCCGCTACTACGCCATCGACCAGTCGCCCGAGCAGATGGCGTCCAACCCGGACAGCGGTCTTCAGGGCATCTACAGTGCCGCCTCGCCGTTCGGGCCATGGACGAAGGTCGCCGACTACAAGCAGCTGGCCGCCGACGGCTCCGCGCTGACCTCCAGCGGCTACATGCCGGGCGTGCAGGCCTGGTACAACCAGTTCCTGACCGTCGACCCGAACGACCCCAAGCACGTGTACGCGGGTCTGGAGGAGGTCTACGAGTCCAAGGACGGCGGCACCACCTGGTCCACCGTCGGCCCCTACTGGAACTTCAACTTCTCCTGCTGGTCCATCGATCCGGCCAAGCAGACCGGTGACTGCAACCCGACCACCCACTCCGACCAGCACGGCGTCGCGATCGGCAGCTACCACGGCAAGAGCTTCGTGTACGTCGGCAACGACGGCGGCGTCTACAAGCGCCCCGTCAACGGCTCCCAGGACGCCTCCGGTCACGCGACCGACTGGACCTCCCTCAACGACGGCACCATCGACACGCTCCAGTACTACTCGGTCGGCGTCGGCAACGACCTCGACCACGGCGGCGTCTCCGTCACCGGCGGCCTCCAGGACAACGGCCAGTCCGTACTGCGCGGCAACGACACCGTGATGGGCTCCAACTTCGGCGGCGACGGCGGCGACACGCTCACCGACCCCGCCAACGGCTGCAACATCGCCGAGGAGTACGTCTACCTGTCCGTCCAGGTGACCCAGAACTGCGCAATCAACGACGGCAGTTGGATGACCGACCCGAGCAAGGCGACATCGTACAACGTCGCCCCCGCCGACAACGCCACCAGCGAAGCCCGCTTCATCGCCCCGCTCACCACAGACGCCAAGGACAGCGCCACCTGGATCGCGGGCGGCCGGCACATCTGGGTGCAGACCCACGGCTACGCCATCCGCAGCGGCTCCGAGTGGAAGAGCGTGTACGACCTCGGCGCCGGACGCGCCGCGACCGCCGTCGCCGCCTCCGGCGGCAAGGTGTACGCGGCCTGGTGCGGCCCCTGCAACAACCAGGACTTCGCCCGCGGCATCTCCGTCGGCAACGCGGACGGCACCGGCTGGCACGACATCACCCTGCCCGTCAACGGTACGGTGCCCAACCGCTACCTCAGCGGCTTCGCGATCGACCCGAAGAACGCCGACCACGTCTACCTCGCCGTCAACGGCTTCTCCCGGCACTGGACCGAGGGCCCCGGCGCAGGCGTCGGCCACGTCTTCGAGTCCACCGACGGCGGCACCACCTGGAAGGACATCTCGGCGAACCTCCCCGACGTGCCGACGAACTCGGCGATCGTCCTGCCGAACGGCGGCCTGGCCGTCGCCACCGACCTGGGCGTCGTCTACCGTGCCCCGGGCCACACCAGGTGGCAGCGAGTCGGCTCCCTCCCGGCCGTCGCCGTGCTCCAGCTGAAGCTGAGCCCCGACGGCCGCACCCTCTACGCGGCCACGCACGGCCGTGGCATCTACACGATCAAGGCGCGCGACTGCGACTGACGCACACCCGGCAGCCAGATAAGGGGTGGTCCCGGTCTCCGGGGTCACCCCTCCTGCGCAGAGGGCGATCCCGGAGAACGGCGCACATAGACAGGTCCTATTGCGCGGTGGCCCGGGCGGCAGAACTCGCCGGCCGGAGCCTGGAAGTCGCATGTGGCCATTCCGGCCGGTCAGAAGGGACCGCCGTATGTTCGGCTCACTGCACCGGGTACGCCGCCACACTCAGCCGGAGCGTAAAGAGGGGGGCGCTCTGCGGACCCCACGTGACGGTCGCCGAGCCGATGCGCGCGGCCCGCACCGTGACCCGGCTGCCGCCGTTGCTGAAGGTGGCCGTCGACGTCACCAGCGCCAGCATGGGGCTGCTGCTGCGTGGCTGCGGCCATGCTCCCCGGGGCCGAGGCCCGAGGATCACGGTCAATGTCGTACCAGATCGCACGCACAGGGTGCGGGCTGAGGGGTCCTTAGGACCGTGAGTGACGGTGGTTGAGCCCGCGAAGCATCCTGGGATTGCGGGGCCTGTTCCGTGCGGGTCTGGGGCTCGGGCCGACGGCGACGGCGGGGGCGTTGACGACCTCGTCGCGGAGGGCGAGCTGGGACTGCTCGACATGCTGACTCCGCCGGCCGACGACGCGATGGTGGGTGGGGTGGAGGAAGGGTGCGGCGGTGCCGAGGCTGCGTCCGAGCCGCCGCTGCCTCCGCAGGCGGTCAGGAGACAGGAGAGGGCTACCAAGGTGGCCGCGAGCGAGGGCCAGGGTCCTCGGCCGCGTCTGCAGTCCTCCACCATCATGACCACTCCTTCGCGCCACCGGACGTCACTGCGACGTCCTGGGGCACCGTTCGGTTCCCATCGGCCTGGCATCTTGGCAGGCCCTCAGCGGATACCCGAGTCAAAGGCGATGACCACTTCGGTGAACCGCCCGCTGGTGACCGTGACGCTCACCGATTGGGCGATGGGTGCGACGGCGCCGGTGAGGTTGGCGGGGTGGACGGTGTAGATGCCGGGCGGTAGCGGGACACGGAATCGGCCGTCGGAATCACTGGTCGTTTCCGTGACCCTCCGTTCGGGGGCGCCGTGGCTCCGGCAAGCTAGCCGGAGCGGTTTCGCGCCTCGAACACGATCGGCTCTGGCCTGGGGCGATAGCCCAGGCCTTGCACAGTGGTCACGAACAGCACCGCCCCAGTCGTGCTCTCTCCGGCGGTTGGGGTTGCCCTTTGTGCAACCCCTTCTACACAACCGCCGAGCGGGGAGTTCTGGAAGCGGCAATGCACGCTCTTCCGTCACAGGCGGCGCGTGAGCTGCGGCGTCTGGTGAAACCGTTCGACGACCTCTACATCGCCAAAACTTGGCCTGACCCCTTCGCCTCGCCCGACGACGGATGGTGGGCAAGACGCTGTTGGGGATAGTCCTGTTCGATTGCTGCCCCAGTACCGTTGCCTGCCCGGCGGAGTCGTTGAACGGCAAGCTCAGGGCGTGCGGCCCTGCTGCTCTGCCCCCCACCAGATGTATCGCCCGCCGCTGCGCCGAGCACGGAACTCGGATGCACCACAGTTACGTGGTGCGCCAGGACTCCAGGTGCTGGGCAACGGTGCGCAGGTCGGCTTCCTGTCCGCGGACTGCTTGGGCGAGCTCGTACAGGTCGTCGTCCTTGGCCTGGAGGGGCTGGCCGGAGACGTGCATGTACTGGCTGGTGCAGGCCCAGCCGATGACCAGGTTGTAGTCGGCGAAGGGGCGCAGCAGCAGTGCGCTGTGGAGGAAGGTCGCGGCGCGGGCGGGGGTCTCCTCGTAGTAGAGGACGCCGCGTTCCCGCTCGAACGTGTGCCGGCTGGCCATGAAGCCCAGGGCTCCCCAGTCCGTGATGGGCACGTTCAGTGGCGAGATGGCGGACTGGATCTGCAGAACCCATCCGACATCGACTCGGATGATCGGGCTCACCGCTGTCCCTCGGGGAAGCGGGCCGCCACGCCGGGCAGGATCCGGGCGGCTTCGGCTACTGCTCCTTCGACGAAGGAGATCCGGTCGGCTTCCTCCACGGTCACGTCGTGCACATGCTGCTTCAGACTCCGGCCCGTCAGCGCCGCCCGCTCACGCAGCCGCGCCATCTCTTCTTCGCTGAATTCCACATTGAGTGCAGGCATAGATCCATGGTACCCGGTTCGGTACCTGCTGCGGTACCGAACCGGGTACGGGCCGAGGGCGGGGAGGGAAAGAACCGGGCTCGGCCGTGGTGGCGGGGTGTCGCTTGTCGATGTCCTACCGGGTTCCACCGCCCGAGGAGGGAAGAACCCACCGACTGATCACAACATCACACAGGCCCTAGGGTCCGTCTTCAAACGGATCTTGCCCAGAGCAGGAATGACGCGAGACTGACCGCTGCCTCGTAGGAGGTGGCGGTCTTGTCGTATCTGGTG
>NZ_JBEOWS010000179.1:0-19652 GCF_040296125.1 Streptomyces sp. NPDC002265
CGGTTTCCGTTCGCCCGCGGGGGGGCGGGCGGGGGGGGCCCCCGCCCGCGCCGCCGCGACAGTGTCTAGGCCGCGGGTTCCACGCCGGCGCGCAGGAGACCGTACGTGTACGCGTCCTCCAGGGCCTGCCAGGAGGCGGCGATGACGTTCTCCGCGACACCGACCGTCGACCACTCGCCCGCGCCGTCCGAGGTGGAGATCAGCACCCGGGTGGTGGACTGGGTGCCGTGCTTGCCCTCCAGGATGCGGACCTTGTAGTCCACCAGCTCCAGCTGGGCGAGCTGGGGGTAGATCTTCTCCAGGGCCACCCGCAGGGCCCGGTCCAGGGCGTTGACGGGGCCGTTGCCCTCCGCCGTGGCGACGATGCGCTCGCCCTTGGCGAAGAGCTTGACCGTGGCCTCGTTGGCGTGCGAGCCGTCGGGGCGGTCCTCGACGATCGCGCGCCAGGACTCGACCTCGAAGTACGTGCGGGCCCTGCCCTCGACCTCGGCGCGCAGCAGCAGCTCGAAGCTGGCGTCCGCCGCCTCGAAGGTGTAGCCCTTGAGCTCGCGCTCCTTGACCCGCTCGACGACCCGGCCGACGAGCTCGCGGTCGCCGCTGATGTCGATGCCGAGTTCCTTGCCCTTGAGCTCGACCGAGGCGCGGCCCGCCATGTCGGACACCAGCATCCGCATGGTGTTGCCGACTTCCTCGGGCTCGATGTGCTGGTACAGGGCCGGATCGACCTTGATCGCGGAGGCGTGCAGGCCGCCCTTGTGGGCGAAGGCCGAGACACCGACGTAGGGCTGGTGGGTGGCCGGGGTCAGGTTCACCACCTCGGCGATGGCGTGCGAGATCCGGGTCATCTCGCGCAGCGCGCCCTCGGGCAGCACCTTCTTGCCGTACTTCAGCTCCAGCGCGGCGACCACCGGGAAGAGGTTGGAGTTGCCGACCCGCTCGCCGTAGCCGTTCGCCGTGCACTGGACGTGGGTCGCGCCCGCGTCGACGGCGGCGAGGGTGTTGGCGACCGCGCACCCGGTGTCGTCCTGGGCATGGATGCCGAGCCGGGCGCCGGTGTCGGCGAGGACGGTGGCGACGACGGCCTGGACCTGGGCCGGGAGCATTCCGCCGTTGGTGTCGCACAGGACCACCACGTCGGCGCCCGCCTCCGCGGCGGCCCGCACGACGGCCTTGGCGTACTCCGGGTTCGCGCGGTAGCCGTCGAAGAAGTGCTCGCAGTCGACGAAGACGCGGCGGCCCTGCGAGCGCAGGAAGGAGACGGTGTCGCGGACCATCTCCAGGTTCTCGTCCAGCGTGGTGCGCAGCGCCAGTTCCACATGCCGGTCGTGCGACTTCGCGACCAGCGTGATCACCGGGGCGCCGGAGTCGAGCAGCGCCTTGACCTGGGGGTCCTCGGAGGCCTTGGCGTTGGCGCGGCGGGTGGCGCCGAAGGCGACGAGCGTGGCGTGCTTGAAGTCGATCTCCTGCTGCGCGCGGGCGAAGAACTCCGTGTCGCGCGGGTTGGCGCCGGGCCAGCCGCCCTCGATGAAGCCCACGCCGAAGTCGTCCAGGTGCCGTGCGATGGCCAGCTTGTCGGCGACGGTGAGGTTGATGCCCTCCCGCTGGGCGCCGTCGCGCAGGGTGGTGTCGAAGACGTGGAACGAGTCGTCGAGTTCGCTGGTTTCCGTCATGGGTTCAAGGCTCCTGTTTTGGATCTCGGTCTACCGGAATGACCGGCTCCACCGTCCCCCCACGGTTCCGTGCGCTTCGCCCCTGGCTGAAGGTGGGCCGGGAAAACGAAAAACCTCTCGCGGGTGCGAGAGGTCTGCGCGCGGGTCGAGGACACGATGGCCGCCCGTACCTGGTCGTACGTGGCGGTCACTGCGGACCGGCGCGCCTGCTGCCAATAATCATGGCGAACGAGAGCACGGCGGCAGTCTGGCACAATTCGCCCTCGTGCTCACCGTCCGTCTCAGGATGCGAACAGTGAGCTGCTCACCCGTGGACACGGCATACGGGCCGCCCGGAGCCCGGGACAGCTCTCAGCCGTTCGCGGGCTCCGGTCGTGCCAGCGTCTGGTCCAGGAACTCCCGGGCGTGGCCGAGGACCTGCGCCCGTCCGGTGCCGCGGAGCCCGATCGCCACGTGGATGGACAGGCCGTCGAGGAGGGCGCGCAGCCGGGTGGCGTAGCGGTCGGGGTCGACCGGGCGGATCTCGCCGCGCGAGATGCCCTCCGCGAGCAGGGCGACGAGATCGCGGTGCCAGGCACCCTCGATCGCGGCCTGGCGGTCGCGGGCGTCGTCGTCCGCGTTCTGCGAGCGGTTCCAGACCTCCAGCCACAGGGTCCAGTGCGGGTCGTGGTGGCCGTCGGGGACGTACAGGCCGACGAACGCGTCGAGGCGTTCGCGGACGGGGGCGGCGCGGGTGAGGAGCCGGCTCCGCTCGGCGCCCAGCCTGCTCTCGCTCCACTCCAGGGTCTGGAGCAGCAGCTCGTCCTTGGAGTGGAAGTAGTACAGCAGATGGCCGCTGCTCATGCCGACCTCGCGGCCGAGCCCCGCCATGGTGAGCTTCTCCAGACCGCGCTCGGCGATCATGTCCATGGCCGCGGCGAGGACCTCCTCGCGTGGCGGCGCGTTCTTGCGCGCCCGCGCCGCACCGGCCATCCGCTGCTCCTGTGGTGTCAGACCTTCGGCTGCTGCTGGGTGATGCAGTGGATGCCACCGCCACCGGAGAAGATCGTACGGGCGTCCACCAGCGTCACCGTCCGCTCGGGGAACAGGCGGCCGAAAATCCCGGCCGCGACCTCGTCCCGCGGGTCGTCGAAGCCGCACAGCACCACACCGTCGTTGCAGAGGTAGTGGTTGATGTAGGAGTAGTCGGCCCAGTGGCCGTCGGCCTCCAGGACGGTGGGGGCGGGGACCTCGACGACCTCCAGCGGGCGGCCGTGCGCGTCGGTCTGGGCGCGCAGGATGCCGATGACCTCGCGGGTCACCTCGTGGTCGGGGTGCGCCGGGTCGGGCTGGTGGTGCGCGACCACCACGCCCGGACGGGCGAAGGCGGCGACGATGTCGACATGGCCGAGGGTGCCGAAGCCGTGCGGGGGGTAGTCGCCGGTGAGGCCGCGCGGCAGCCAGATCGCCTTGCGGGTGCCGAGCTGGGCGTGGATCTCCGCCTCGACCTGCTCACGGGTCCAGCCCGGGTTGCGCTCGGGGCCGAGCTGCACGGTCTCGGTCAGCAGGACGGTGCCCTCGCCGTCGACGTGGATCGCGCCGCCCTCGTTGACGAGCTCCGAGGCGTACGTCCGGGCCCCCGCGAGGTCCGAGACCTGCGCGGCGATCTTCGCGTCGTGCTCCCAGCGGGCCCAGTGCTGGGCGCCCCAGCCGTTGAACGTCCAGTCGACGGCCGCGAGTCCCCCCTTGCCGTCGGTGAGGAAGGTGGGACCGATGTCGCGCATCCAGGCGTCGTCGAGGTCGCGTTCGACCGTGTCGATGCCGGGTCCGAGGAGCTCGGCGGCCCGCGCGCTCTGCCCGGGGCCGCACACCACGGTGACGGGTTCGAAACGGCGGACCGCGCGGGCGACCGACGCCCAGGCGGCGCGGGAGGCGGCGAGGTCCTCGGGGTCGTCGAAGGTCGGGTTGGGGCCCGGCCACGCCATCCAGGTGCGCTCGTGCGGGGTCCACTCGGCGGGCATGCGGAAGCCGTCGGCGGCAGCAGACATGGGTGATCCTTAGAGGAAGTACAGACGGTTGAGGGCGACCGAGTCGGCCGGTTCGGAGCGGACGGGTTCGCCGTCGAGGGTGACCAGGCCGGTGCGCTGGTCGACGTCGACCGCTCCGGTACGGGAGTTCAGGCGCAGGTCGGCGGGGCCGATGCCCCGGGTGCCGCGCACCGCGACCCGGCGCCGCCGGGTCGGCATCGTGTCGTTGCCCTGGTCCAGGGCGGCCCGGGCGACGAAGGCGACGGAGAGGTCGGCGGGCGTGCCGCCGTGCGCGCCGAACTGCGGCCCGAGCACGAGGGGTTCGCAGGTGTCGGTGGCCGCGTTGGGGTCGCCGGTCACGCCGTACGCCGGGAAGCCGGCCTTGAGCACGAGCTGCGGCTTGGCGCCGAAGTACTCCGGCCGCCACAGCACGATGTCGGCGAGCTTGCCGGTCTCGATGGAGCCGACCTCGTGCGCGAGGCCGTGCGCGATGGCGGGGTTGATGGTCAGCTTGGCCATGTAGCGCAGGACCCGCTCGTTGTCGTGGTCCTCGGGTGCGCCGAACTCGGCCTTCATCTTCCCGGCCATGGCGAACGTACGGCGCACGGTCTCCCCCGCGCGCCCCATGCCCTGCGCGTCGGACGAGGTGATGCCGATCGCGCCCAGGTCGTGCAGCACGTCCTCGGCGCCCATGGTGCCGGCCCGGATGCGGTCGCGGGCCATGGCGGCGTCGCCGGGCAGGTCGGTCTTGAGGTCGTGGACGGAGACGATCATGCCGTAGTGCTCGGCGACCGCGTCCCGGCCGAAGGGCAGGGTGGGGTTGGTGGAGGAGCCGATGACGTTCGGCACGCCCGCCATCTTCAGCACGTTCGGCACGTGCCCACCGCCGCAGCCCTCGATGTGGAAGGCGTGGATGGTGCGGCCCTCCAGCACCCGCAGGGTGTCCTCGACCGACAGGCACTCGTTCAGCCCGTCGCTGTGCAGGGCGACCTGGACGTCGTGCTCCTCGGCGACGCGCAGCGCGGTGTCCAGCGCCCGGGTGTGGGCGCCCATGTCCTCGTGCACCTTGAAGCCGGACGCGCCGCCCTCGGCGAGCGCCTCGACCAGCGGGGCCGCGTGCGAGGAGGAACCCCGGCCCAGGAAGCCGATGTTGACGGGCCAGGCGTCGAAGGCGTTGAAGGCGTGCCGCAGCGCCCAGGGCGAGTTGACGCCGACGCCCCACACCGGCCCGAACTCCTGGCCGATGATCGTGGTCACGCCGGAGGCCAGCGAGGCCTCCATGATGCGCGGCGACAGCAGGTGGACATGGGTGTCGACGGCCCCGGCGGTGGCGATGAGCCCCTCGCCGGAGACGATCGAGGTGCCCGTGCCGACCACCACGTCGACGCCGTCGAGGGTGTCGGGGTTGCCGGCCCGTCCGATGGCGTGGATACGGCCTTCCCGGATGCCGATGGAGACCTTGCGGATCCCCTGCACGGCGTCGATCACGACGACGTTGCTGATCACGACGTCGCAGGTGTCGCGGACCGCGGCCGCCTTGAGGTGCAGTCCGTCGCGGGCGGTCTTGCCGAAGCCGGCCAGGAACTCGTCTCCGTGCCGCTGGGCGTCGGACTCGACGCGGATCGTCAGACCGGAGTCACCGAGGCGGATGCGGTCGCCGGCCCGCGGGCCGTGGGTGGCGGCGTACTCGTGCGGGGTGAGACGGCGGGTCTCGGCGGGGTGGCCTCCGGGGCGGCTCATCGCTCGGCCTCCTGGTCAGGGGTGTGCGGTACGCCGAGGTAGCCGCAGGCGGCTGCCCGGCGCAGGGCCTCTTCCCGGGCCCCCGGCGCGTCGAGCGGTCCGTCGACCAGCCCGGCGAAGCCGATCGCGATCCGCTCGCCGCCGATCGGCACGAGACCGACCTCAGCGCTCTCGCCGGGGCCGAAGCGCACCGAGGATCCGGCCGGGACCGCCAGGCGCATCCCGTAGGCCTGTCCGCGCGGGAAGTCCAGGCGCGGGTTGGCCTCGAAGAAGTGGAAGTGGGAGGTGACCGAGACCGGGACGGCCGCGGTGTTGGTGACCGTCAGCCGCACGGCGGCCTCGGGCTCGGCGTGCTCGGGGCCCGGCAGCAGCGCGCCGGGGCCCTCCTCGCCCAGTCCGCCACCGATCGGGTCGCTGACCACCGCGAGGCGCGAGCCGTCGTCGAAGACGGCCTCGACGTGCACCTCGGTGACGATGTCGGCGACGCCCGGCAGGACGTCCTGCGGCCCGAGCACGGACCGGGCCGCGGCGATCGCCTCCGCCAGCCGCCGGCCGTCGCGGGCGGCCTCGCAGACGGTGTCCGCGATGATCGCGGTCGCCTCCGGCACGTTCAGCCGCAGGCCGCGGGCGCGGCGGGCACGGGCCAGTTCGGCCGCCCCGAAGAGCAGCAGCCGGTCACGTTCGGTGGGGGTCAGTCTCACGACACGGCACCTCCTTGCCTTCCTCAGGTTAGAGCATCACTCTAAACGTGGGATTCCTTCAACTGAAACATTGACGGTCGACCTTCGAACACGTCACATTGAGCGTCGCTCAAACTGTGCCCCGGGTGGCACGCACTCATCCCTGCCCGAGGTTTGCCGTAGGTCGAAGGAGACCGGTCATGCCGATAGAACAGCGCGGAGTCGACACCATCCCCGACGAGGAACGCACCAGCGGGCCGCGCGACCTCGTGTCGATCCTGCTCGGTTCCAACCTCTGCCTCGGCGTGATCATCTTCGGCTGGCTGCCGCCGTCCTTCGGGCTCGGCTGGTGGGCCTCGGTCAGCTCGGTCGTGGTCGGCACGCTGGTCGGCACCGCCCTGACGGCCCCGCTGGCACTGGTCTCGCTGCGCACCGCGACCAACTTGTCCACCTCCTCCGGCGCCCAGTTCGGGGTGCGCGGCCGGCTGGTCGGCTCGGTCGTCGGGCTGCTGCTCGCGCTCGGCTACACCGCGCTGACGGTGTGGATCGGCGGCGACGTGATGGTCGGCGTGCTGCACCGGCTGTTCGGGATGTCGGCCTCCGGGACCGCGTACACCCTGGTGTACGGGCTGCTCGCGGCCGCGACCGTGGCCGGCGCGGTCTACGGCTACCGGGTGCTGCTGGCCATGTCCCGCGCCCTGGCGATCGTCATGACGGCCCTGCTGGTGCTGGGCGTGATCGCGTACGCCCCGCACTTCACCACCGCCGCGCTGCCGGAGGCCGGCGGCTATCTGCTGGGCGGGTTCTGGCCCACCTGGCTGCTGGCGACGGTGGCCGCCGGTCTGTCCGGGCCGATCGCGTTCATCACCCTGCTGGGCGACTACACCCGCTACATCTCCCCCGCCCGCCACACCTCCCGCCGGGTCCTGCACGCCACCTGGCTCGGCCTGATCCTGGGCCTGCTCGTCCCGCAGCTGTTCGGCACCTTCACGGCGTACGCGGCGGGCGCGGCCCTCGACTACGCGGGCCCCCTGGTCGACGCCTCCCCCGGCTGGTACCTGGTCCCGCTGCTGCTCTCCGCCTCGGCGGGCTCGGCGGGCAACGCGGGCCTGATGCTCTACTCCATGGGCCTGGACCTGGACGCCATCCTGCCCCGGGCCTCCCGGGCGCGGGCCACGGTCACGGTTGCGGTGGTGGCGACGGCCTGTGTGTTCATCGGCCACTTCGCCTGGAACGCCCAGTCCGCGATGACGTCCTTCGTGCTGCTGCTGACCGCGATCGGCACCCCCTGGGCGGTCATCACCCTCATCGGCTTCGTCCGCAGCGGCGGCCGCTACGACGCCGACGCCCTCCAGGTCTTCAACCGGCGCGCGCGGGGCGGGATCTACTGGTACCGGGCCGGCTGGAACGTAGCGGCCACGGTCTCCTGGGCGCTGGGCGCGGCGGTCGGCCTGCTGGCGGTGTCGCTGCCGTCGTACGAGGGTCCGCTGCTGTCGCTGACCGGCGGGGTGGACTGCAGCTTCCTGCTGTCGGGGCTGGTCGGCGGGGCGGTCTACCTGCTGTGGACGGCCCGCGCCGCGAACGGCGGAGCCGCCGCGGACGAGGAGTCCACGGCGGCCCTGGTGAGCAGCGAGGCGTAGCGCGGCTAGCCCAGCTCGTGCATCCAGCCGTGCTTGTCCTCGGCCGTGCCGCGCTGGATGTCGAGCAGAGCCCGGCGCAGGCGCATGGTGACCTCGCCGGGCTCGCCGCCCGACTGGCTCCACTCGGCGCCGGCCCGCTTGACCTTGCCGACCGGGGTGATGACGGCGGCGGTGCCGCAGGCGAAGACCTCGGTGAGGGTGCCGCTCTCGGAGTCGGCCTGCCACTGCTGGATGGAGACGCGGGACTCCTCCGCCTCGTAACCCAGGTCGCGGGCGACGGCCAGCAGGGAGTCACGGGTGACGCCCTCCAGGATCGAGCCGCTGAGGGTCGGGGTGACGATCCGGTCCCCGTACACGAAGTACAGGTTCATGCCGCCGAGTTCCTCGACCCACTTGTGCTCGACGGCGTCGAGGTAGCAGACCTGGTCGCAGCCCTGGGCGGCCGCCTCGGCCTGGGCGAGCAGGGAGGCCGCGTAGTTGCCGCCGGTCTTGGCGTCGCCCATGCCGCCGGGGACGGCGCGGACGCGGTCCTCGGACGCCCAGATGGAGACCGGGCGCACGCCGCCGGGGAAGTACGCGCCGGCCGGGGAGGCGATGACGATGAACAGGTACTCGTTGGCGGGCTTGACGCCCAGCCCGACCTCGGTGGCGATCATGAAGGGACGCAGGTAGAGGGACTCCTCGCCGCCGTGCGCCGGCACCCAGTCCTTGTCCTGCTGGACCAGCAGGTCGCACGCCTCGATGAAGGTCTCGACCGGCAGCTCGGGCATCGCCAGACGGCGGGCGGAGCGCTGGAACCGCTTGGCGTTCTGGTCCGGACGGAAGGTGGCGACGGAGCCGTCGGGGCGGCGGTAGGCCTTGAGCCCCTCGAAGATCTCCTGGGCGTAGTGCAGGACGTTGGTGGCCGGGTCGAGCGGGATCGCCGCGTACGGAACGAGCTGACCGTCGTGCCAGCCGCGCCCCTCGGTCCACTTGATCGTCACCATGTGGTCCGTGAAGTGGCGGCCGAACCCGGGGTTCTTCAGGATCGCCGCACGCTCCGTGGCGGAGAGCGGGTTGGCGGAGGGCTTCAGCTCGATCGTGGGCGTCGTCATGAGTAGGTGTCCTTCACCGGTTGTAGTGACGGGCCGCGCTCACTCCCGCACGGCCGGTGGCCAGTGCTAGGACGTCCGAGCATTCCCTCATACCGCGGCTCCGCGTTCGATTATCGCGCGGGGGCTGCGGCGGAAGAAAACGGGGTGAATGCGGCCCAGGGGTTGATGGTGGCACCCCGGCGACGCATACGGAAAGCCGCCGGGTGCGGATGCGACCCGGCGGCTTCGAGTGAATCGAGTGGCGCGGGGTCAGCCGGCTACTCGTACGGAGAGGGCGTCGCCGATCTCCGTGGTGCTGCGGGCGGGCTGCCCGACGCGCTCCGCGAGGTCGGCGGAGACGGCGTCCTCGATCCGGGCCGCCTCGGCCTCGTAGCCGAGGTGACGCAGCAGCAGGGCGACGGACAGGACCGTGGCGGTGGGGTCGGCCTTGCCCTGGCCGGCGATGTCCGGGGCCGAGCCGTGCACGGGCTCGAACATGGACGGGAACTCGCCGCCCGGGTTGATGTTGCCGGAGGCGGCGACGCCGATGCCGCCGGAGACGGCCGCGGCGAGGTCGGTGATGATGTCGCCGAAGAGGTTGTCGGTGACGATGACGTCGAAGCGCTCGGGCTGGGTGACCAGGTAGATGGTCGCCGCGTCGACGTGGATGTACTCGGTGGCGACCTCGGGGAACTCCTCGGCCACCTTGTTGAAGATGTTCGTCCACAGATGCCCGGCGAAGGTCAGCACGTTGTTCTTGTGGACCAGCGTGAGCTTCTTGCGCGGGCGGGCCTGGGCGCGGGCGAACGCGTCGCGGACCACGCGCTCGACACCGAAGGCCGTGTTCACCGAGACCTCGGTGGCGACCTCGTGCTCGGTGCCCTTGCGGATGGTGCCGCCGTTGCCGGTGTACGGGCCCTCGGTGCCCTCGCGGACCACGACGAAGTCGATCTCGGGCTGGCCGGCCAGCGGCGTGGCGACACCCGGGAGCAGCTTCGAGGGACGCAGGTTGACGTGGTGGTCGAAGGCGAACCGGAGCTTGAGCAGGAAGCCGCGCTCCAGGACGCCGGACGGCACCGAGGGGTCGCCGATCGCGCCGAGCAGGATGGCGTCGTGCTGCTTGAGCGCGTCGAGGTCGGCGTCGGTGAGGGTCTCACCGGTCGCGTGGTAGCGCCGGGCGCCGAAGTCGTACTCCTTGGTCTCCAGCTTCACATCCTGCGGAAGGACGGCGGAGAGGACCTTGAGACCCTCGGCCACGACCTCCTGGCCGATGCCGTCACCGGGGATCACTGCGAGATTGATGCTGCGAGACATGCGGGCACCCTACTCCTCGTCCCATGGAATGACACGGGCCGTCCGCGATACGGACACCCCGATGGCGGACGGACTCATCCCGTCGGGTGGCGTTCATCCCCGCGTACGGCGGTGTCGGCCCGCGCCGGGAAGTTCACCGCCATGGACCTTCCCGACGTCGGCATCCCGCCGCGGCTCGCGCGCCGGCTGAGCATGGCGGAACAGTACGAGTACCTGCGCACGAGCCGCACGAGCCCGACCAGGCGCCGCGCGCTGGTGACCGCGGGCGCGGTGGCGGGCGGCCTGCTGACCGGCTGCTCCGCGGCAACCGCCGCCGGGACCACGGCGGGCCCGGCCGCCCGGACGACTGCCGGGACGGCTGCCGCGGGGCCGCGGCCGCCGGCTTCCCGGGTGCCCGGCTCCGCCGTCGTGCCCGTCGGGCGGCATCTCGCCTTCGGCGCCGACCCGCGGACCGCGATGCGGGTCTCCTGGCAGGTGCCGGCCGCGGTGCACCGGCCGTATCTGCGCCTCGGGGCGCGGCCGGACCGGCTGGGCGCCCGGATCGAGGCCGAGGTGCGCGCCCTGCACACACCCGGGGTGGCGGGGGCGCGCCCGGCGGTGGAGCAGTACTACGTGCACGCGGCGCTGGACGGGCTGCTGCCCGGCACGACCTACTGGTACGGCGTCGGCCACGACGGCTTCGACCCGGCCGCGGCCGGGCACCGCGCCACCGTCGCCTCCTTCCGCACGGCACCCGCGGACCCGGGGACGTTCGTGTTCACCGCCTTCGGCGACCAGGGCGTCTCCCGGGCGGCGGCCTCCTGCGACCGGCTGCTGCTGACCCGCGCCCCGGCCTTTCCATCTGCACGCGGGCGACCTCTGCTACGCGGACGGCAACGGGCAGGGCAGGACGTCGGACGGCTACGACCCCACCGCCTGGGACCTGTTCCTCGAGCAGAACGAGCCGGTGGCCCGCTGCGTGCCGTGGATGGTGACCACCGGCAACCACGACATGGAGGCCTGGTACTCCCCCGACGGCTACGGGGGCCAGCTGGCCCGCTTCTCGCTCCCGGACAGCGGCTTCGACCCGCGCACCGCGCCGGGCGTGTACTCCTTCGTCTGCGGCAACGTCGCGGTGGTGGCGCTGGACGCGAACGACGTGTCGTACGAGATCCCCGCCAACCTCGGCCACACCCAGGGCCGGCAGACGGCATGGCTGGAGCGCAGGCTGCGTGAGCTGCGCGCGGCCGACGGCGTCGACTTCGTCGTGGTCTTCTTCCACCACTGCGCCTACTCGACCTCGGCGCACGCCTCCGACGGCGGGGTGCGCGCCGCCTGGGTGCCGCTGTTCGCACAGCACCGGGTGGACCTGGTGATCAACGGGCACAACCATGTGTACGAGCGGACCGACGCCGTGAAGAACGGCGAGGTGGGCAGGCCGGCGCCGGTCGGCGGCTCGACGGACCCGGCCCGGGACGGGACCGTGTACGTCACCGCCGGTGGCGGCGGCCGGGACCTGTACGGCTTTCCGGCAGGCGCCGACGAGAGCCACGAGGGCCGGGTGACCCGCCACGAGCCGGTCGAGACGTTCCACTGGACGAGGTCGCGGCAGCAGAGCGCCGAGACCGTGGAGTGGTCACGGGTGCGCTACCGCGGCTTCTCCCTGCTGTCCGTGGAGGCGTCCGGCGGGACGTCCCCCCGGCTGCGGGTGTCGGCGCTCGCCGCGAACGGCGCGCGCATAGACCATTTCGAGGTGCGGCGCGGGGCGTAGACCCCGCACCGCAACCCGACGGGTGCGGCTCCCGGCACAGGGCGTTTCAGTACAGGGGGTCCGGCTCAGTGGCCGGTCTCGCCGCCGTTGTCACGGCGGTCGAGGGCGCGCTGGAGTGCGGCCGCGGCGTTCTTGCGGTCGGACTCGCTGCTGCGGGAGGTGTGACGGACTCGGCGGCGGACGGTCGTCTCGGCCATGGGAAATCGACTCCTTCGAAATCCGGGAGCGCGGAAAGGGGTACGAGACGCCGGAAAGGGCGGGGAGCCTGGCCGCAGGGGTTGCCTGCACGGGGTTCGGCTCACGACCGCCATTCGCTGGATCGAGCGAGACGTTCGGCTCCTACAACGCTAAGGGAGAAGCTCGCGACTGTCTCTACAATTACTCGGACTTCCTACTATCTGAGACGGCGCGCCCCACCGCCTCCGTGAAACCCGCCGGATCCTCGGTCCACACCAGGTGACCGGCCCCCGGCAGGGTCACCCGGCGCACCCTCGGCAGGGCCCGCTCCAGCGAGTCCACGGCCGAACGGGGCCGGATGTCCTGGGCTCCGTCGAGAATCGTCACCGGCACCCGCAGGGCGCGGCAGGCCTCGTACAGCCGCGCCGTGCCGCAGCGCCTGCGCCGCTCCCGGTCGAGGGCCCGGTTGCACGCCTCGTTGACCGCGAACCACGGATCGGCCAGCCGCCCGGCGAGCTCCGCAGCGCGCTCACGGTCGGCGAACTCTGCCGACCACTGGAGCACCGCCCGCTCCCGCTCCTGGCCGCCGGTCCGCAGCGGCCGGTCCGTCAGCTCCCGCCAGCGGGCCAGACGTGCGGGGCGGTCGCCGAGCCGGGCGAGGAAGTTCGCCGTGAAGGCGTCGCGCCAGCCGGCGTCCGGCCCGATGCCCGTCCCGGCCGCATAGACCAGCGCGCTCACCCGCTCCGGGTGCGCGAGCGCGTAGTCCAGTGCGAGCTGCGCGCCCCAGGAGTGACCGAGCAGGGCCATCCGGTCGAACCCGAAGTGGCGTCGTACGGCGTCCAGGTCGGCCACGGAGCGCGCGGACGTCCATGGTCCCGCGCACCGCTCGGACCGTCCGCACCCGCGCTGGTCCCAGCGGACCACCGTGGCCAGGTCCGCGAGCGGCCCGGCCGCGTCGGCGAACATGTCCCACAGGCCGGGTCCGCCGTGGCACAGCACCAGCGGCCCGCCCCGGCCCGAGCCACTCGCCCACAGCCGTACGCCGTCGTCCGTGGTCACCGTCTGCTGCTCCGCGCGGGCCATGGGGCAAGTCTGCCCGCGCACACGCCGACGGGCCGGGCCGGATCGAGTCGATCCGGCCCGGCCCGTGCGGGGTCAGGGGTGTCAGCCCATGTGCGGGTAGCCATACTCGGTCGGCGGGACCAGCGTCTCCTTGATGGCGCGGGTCAGCGTCCAGCGCATCAGGTTCTGCGGGGCACCGGCCTTGTCGTTGGTGCCGGAGGCACGGCCACCGCCGAAGGGCTGCTGGCCGACGACGGCGCCGGTCGACTTGTCGTTGATGTAGAAGTTGCCCGCCGCGAAGCGCAGCTTCTCCATCGTGTACGCGGCGGCCGCGCGGTCGCCCGAGATCACCGAGCCGGTGAGGGCGTAGTCGGACGCCGACTCCATCTGGGTCAGCATCTCGTCGTACTTGTCGTCCTCGTAGACGTGCACGGCGAGGAAGGGACCGAAGTACTCGGTCGTGAAGACCTCGTTCTCCGGGTCCGTGCACTCGACGACGGTCGGCCGCACGAAGTAGCCGACGGAGTCGTCGTACGAGCCGCCCGCGACGATCGTGCAGGTCGGGTCGGCCTGCGCGCGGTCGATGGCCGCCTTGTTCTTGGCGAACGACCGCTCGTCGATGACCGCGCCGATGAAGTTCGACAGGTCGGTGACGTCACCCATGGTCAGTCCGTCGACCTCGGCCGCGAACTCCTCCTTGAAACCGGAGTTCCAGATGGAGGCCGGGATGTAGGCGCGGGAGCTCGCCGAGCACTTCTGGCCCTGGTACTCGAAGGAACCGCGGGTCAGGGCGGTCTTGAGGACCGCGCGGTCGGCCGACGGGTGGGCGACCACGAAGTCCTTGCCGCCGGTCTCGCCGACCAGACGCGGGTAGGAGCGGTACTTCTCGATGTTGTTGCCGACCGTCTTCCACAGGTACTGGAAGGTCTTGGTCGAGCCGGTGAAGTGGATACCGGCCAGGTCGCGGTGCTCAAGGGCGACCTTGGAGACCTCGATGCCGTCACCGGTGACGAGGTTGATGACACCCTTGGGCAGGCCCGCCTCCTCCAGGAGCTGCATCAGCAGCACGGCGGCGTGGGTCTGCGTCGGGGACGGCTTCCACACGACGACGTTGCCCATGAGCGCCGGAGCGGTGGGCAGGTTGCCCGCGATCGCCGTGAAGTTGAACGGCGTGATCGCGTAGACGAAGCCCTCCAGCGGGCGGTGGTCCATGCGGTTCCACACGCCCGGGGAGTTAGCCGGCGGCTGCTCGGCGAGGATCTGGCGGGCGTAGTGGACGTTGAAGCGCCAGAAGTCGACGAGCTCGCAGGGGGTGTCGATCTCGGCCTGCTGGGCGGTCTTCGACTGGCCGAGCATGGTGGAGGCGGCCAGCGTCTCGCGCCAGGGGCCGGCCAGCAGCTCGGCGGCGCGCAGGATGATCGCGGCGCGGTCGTCGAAGGCCATCGCGCGCCAGGCCGGGGCGGCGGCGAGGGCCGCGTCCACGGCGTCCTGGGCGTCCTGCTGCGTGGCGTTGGCGTAGGTGCCGATGCGCGCCTTGTGGTTGTGCGGCTGCACGACGTCGAAACGCTCGCCGCCGCCCATGCGCTTCTCGCCGCCGATGGTCATCGGCAGGTCGATCGGGTTCTCGGCCAGCTCCTTGAGCTTGGCCTCCAGACGGGCGCGCTCGGGCGAGCCGGGGGCGTAGCCGTGCACCGGCTCGTTGACGGGGGTGGGGACCTGGGTCACAGCGTCCATTTTTCCGTAACTCCTTGAGTCGAGCGGGTGTTCGGTCTCAGCCCTTGGTGAGGATCGAGCGGGCGAAGAAGAGGAGGTTGGCCGGCTTCTCCGCCAGGCGACGCATGAAGTAGCCGTACCAGTCGGTGCCGTACGCGGTGTAGACGCGCATACGGTGGCCCTCGGCGGCGAGCCGCACGTGCTCGTCGCTGCGGATGCCGTACAGCATCTGGAACTCGTACTCGTCCAGCTTGCGCCCGGCGGTCCGCGCCAGCTCCTGGGCGATCGAGATGAGGCGCGGGTCGTGGGACCCGATCATCGGGTAGCCCTCGCCCTCCATCAGGATCTTCAGGATCCGGACGTACGCCTTGTCGGTCTCGGACTTCTTCTGGTACGCGACCTCGGCGGGCTCCTTGTAGGCGCCCTTGACGATGCGTACGCGGCTGCCGGCCGCGGCGAGCCGGCGGGCGTCGTCCTCGGTGCGGAAGAGGTAGGCCTGGATCACACAGCCGGTCTGCGGGAAGTCCTTCCGCAGCTCCTCGTGGATGGCGAACATCGAGTCGAGGGTGGTGTGGTCCTCGGCGTCGAGCGTGACGGTGGTGCCGATGGCGGCGGCGGCCTCGACGACCGGACGGACGTTGGCCAGGGCCAGCTCGTGCCCGCCCTCCAGGGCCTGTCCGAACATGGAGAGCTTGACCGACATCTCGGCCTTGGTGCCGAGGCCGAGCTTCTCGAGGCGGCCGATCAGCTCCAGGTACGCGTCCCGGGCGGCGTACGACTGCTCGGGGGTGGTGATGTCCTCGCCGACGACGTCCATCGTGACTTCCAGGCCCTTGCCCGTGAGGTCCTTGATGATCGGGACGACCTGGTCGACGGTCTCACCGGGGATGAAGCGGTCGACGACCGGCTTGGTCACCGGAGCCGCCGAGATCAGACGGCGCATCCGGTCGCTGCGCGACGCGGCGAGAATCACGGGACCCAGCACGGGGCACCTCCACAGACAAGCACGAAACGGCCGCTCACCGACGATTCGGGTACGGCACGGAGAACCACCGTGAAACCTAAGGATCTCTCCGATCGTGGGCCATCGACAGCTGTCACGCATCCGCGCCCCGGTTCTCAGACAGATGTATGAAGGGCCCCTGTACATGCGGGAGAATGCCGGAGTGACGTCGGACGCCGCGCCCTTCCACCACCGGGCTGACTACCAGGAGCTGGTCGACGAGCTCTCGGAGCTGCTGGGCGCTCCGGCGACGCTGGAGAACCGCGACTTCGAGCTGATCGCCTTCGGCGCGTACGACAGCGAGGACGAGCTGGACGCCGCGGCCCTGGACCCGGTGCGCACCCGCTCGATCCTGACCCGCCGCTCCACGGCGGCGGTGCGCACCTGGTTCGAGGGCTTCGGCATCACCCGGGCGGCCGGTCCGGTGCGGATCCCGCCCACCCCGGAGGCGGGCGTGTACCGGGGGCGCATCTGTCTGCCGGCCCGTCATCGGGGTGTCGTCCTCGGATACGTGTGGCTGCTGGACGACGACCCGGGCCCCTCCGAGGCACAGCTGGCCGCCGCCATGCGCGTCGCCGGCCGGATCGGGGAACTGCTGGCCGACGAGGCGCAGCACGGCGCCGACCTGTCCCGGGAGCTGCGGGCGGTGCTGACGGCCGAGCGCGGCTGGCAGCAGGAGATGGCGGTGGCGGAGCTGCGTACGGCGCTGGGCGCCCGCGCGGACGGTCTGCACACGCTCGTCTGTGTGGCCCCCTGGCGGACGGCCGATCCGCAGGGCGCTCCGTCGGCGCGGGCGGTGCCGCACGCCACCGCCCTGTGCACGGTCCCCCGGGGCGCCACCGGGCAGAGTCTCGCGGTGCTGGTGCGGCTGCGGTCCGCGGACGTGCGCGCGCCCGCGCTGACCACGGCCGCGCGGCTGCTGAAGGAAGGGGCGGCGGGGGCGGCCGGGATGAAGGAGGGGGCCGCCGCGGCCGGGGTGAGCGAGGCGCGCACCGGACTCGCCGAGCTGGCCGCCGCCTGGCACGAGGCCGCGGCTGCGGCACGGGCGGCGCTGGCGGAGCCCCGCCTCGGACCGGTCGCCGAGTGGTCGGCCATCGGGCCGTACCGGCTGCTGACCGCGCTGCCCCCGGCGGCCGCCCGCGACAGCGCCGTACAGGCCCTGCTGTCCCCGGCCCAGCGGGACCTCGCGCGCACCGCCGAGGCCTACCTCGACTGCGCGGGCCAGGCCGGCCGTACGGCGGCGGAGCTGGGCATCCACCGGCAGACCCTGTACTACCGGCTGTCCCGGGTCGAGCAGCTGACGGGACTGGACCTGGACGACGGTGAGGACCGGCTGCTGCTGCACATGGCGCTGAAGGGCGCGCGGCTGCGCGACGACGGGGCCGACGCGCGCTGAACGCGGCCGGTTCCGGCGCTCCGCCGGCGCGTGAGGCCCGGTTGGCGGCCTCGATGAGCGTCAGGCCCGGTTGGCGGCCTCGATGATCTGCCGCAGCCCCTCCGTCAGCACGTCCCCGTCGGGCGCGGTCTTCGGGTCGAAGGTCCACTGCGCGATGAGGCCCGACATCAGCGTCATGTAGAAGCGGCCCAGCGTGTCCGCTGTCTCGTCGGAGACCTCCTCCTCCGGCACGCCCATGAGGAGTGAGACGAGGCCCCGGCCGCCCTCCCGCTGGGCGCGGGCCAGATGGTCGCGCACCTCGGGCAGTTCGATGGTGATGACCTCCATGCCGAGCCGCCACATCGAGCCGGGCTGCCGCATCGACTCGGCGATGTTCGACCACACCTCGCGGAAGCGCTCCAGCGAGCCGGGCGGGGCGCTGATCCCGGTTCCCCCGTCCCCGTCGAAGGGCACCTCGTCCACCAGCGAGAGGTACGCCTGCGCGAGGAGCGCGTCCTTCGACCCGTAGTGGTAGCCGATGGACGCGAGATTCGTCCCCGACTCCTTCACGATGTCGCGCGCCGTGGTGCGCGCGAAGCCCTTCGCCAGCAGGCAGCGCTTGGCGCCTTCCAGCAGATCCTCACGATGTCCCATGCCCGGCACCCTACCGCTGATCCATACAGCCGTCCTAGACGCACGACTTATACAATCGTTCTAGACAACCGTTTAAGACGCGCGTACATTCCTCGGCATGACGAACTCTCCGAGCACCGACCCGCCCGGCACCAACCCGCCCGGCACCACCGCGACGGGGACCGCCACGCCCCCGGCCGCCCTCGCCGGCCGCCGCGAGTGGACCGCCCTGGCCGTGCTGATGCTTCCGCTGCTGCTGGTCTCGATGGACGTCTCCGTCCTCTACTTCGCGATCCCGGCGATCAGCGCGGACCTCGCCCCCAGCGGCACCCAGCAGCTGTGGATCTTCGACATCTACGCCTTCGTCCTGGCGGGCCTGCTGATGACGATGGGCTCGCTCGGCGACCGCATCGGCCGGCGCAGGCTGCTGCTGATCGGCGCCGCCGCCTTCGGCACCGCCTCGGCGGTGGCCGCCTACGCGAACAGCCCCGAGACCCTGATCGCGGCCCGCGCGGTCCTCGGCGTCGGCGGCGCGACCCTGATGCCGTCGACGATGGCGATCATCCGGACGATGTTCACCGACCCCGGACAGCGCACAAAGGCGATCGGTCTGTGGTCCGGTGTCATGACCGGCGGCATCGCCCTCGGTTCGGTGATGAGCGGAGTCCTCGTCCAGTACTTCTGGTGGGGCTCGGTCTTCCTGGTCAACCTGCCCGCGATGGCGCTGCTGCTGGTCCTCGGCCCGTTCCTGTTGCCCGAGTCCAGGAACCCCGAGCCGGGCCGCTTCGACCTGCCGAGCGTTCCGCTGTCGATGGCCGCCGTCCTGCCGGTGATCTACGGCATCAAGGAGATCCCGTCCGAGGGCTGGCGGACCGAGTACGTCGTCTCGATCCTCGTCGGCCTGGTCTTCGCCGCCCTGTTCGTCCACCGCCAGCGCACCGCGAAGTCGCCGCTGATCTCCCCCGCCGTGTTCCGCGGCCGCGGCTTCGCCCCCGCGGTCGTCCTCAACCTGATCTCGTCCTTCGGCATGATGGGCTCGGCGTTCTTCACCACCCAGTACCTCCAGTCGGTGCTCGGGAAGAGTCCGCTGTCAGCCGCCCTGTGGTCCCTGCTTCCCACCGTCCTGGTGGGTGTCGCCGCGCCGGTCGCCGCGCAGCTCGTGGCCAGGGGCGTCCACCGCGCCCATGTCGTCTCCGGCGGATTCGCGGTCGCCGCCTGCGGCTACGGCCTGCTGGCCCTCGCCGGCACCGACTCCCTGTGGCTCGTGCTGGCCGGCGCGGGCGTCCTCGCCTCCGGGATCGTCGCCGTGATGTCGCAGATGATGGACCTGGCCCTCGGCACCGTCCCCCTCGGCAACACGGGCGCCGCCGCCTCCCTCCTGGAGACCGGCGCCGAGTTCGGCGGCGCCCTGGGCATGGCGGTCCTCGGCTCCATCGGCACCGCGGTCTACCGGCACGCGATGCCGTCCTCGGCACCGGCCGGGGCCCACGAGACGCTGGGCGGCGCGCTCGCCCTCGCCGGCCGGCTCCCGGGGCGCACGGGTGACGCCCTGGCAGCGGCGGCGCGGGCGGCCTTCACCGACGGGATGCAGGCGGCCGCGATCGCCGGGGCGGCTCTGCTCGTCGCGGCGGCGGTGCTGGCGGCGATGACCCTGCGCAAGATCCGCGTCGAGGCCGGATGACCACGCACGCACAAAGCGCCGGGGGGGGGGGGTTACCGCAGCCCCCCCCCCGCGGTTGGGACACACAGGCGGGCCGCCCCGGGCCACCCCATAGGGAGAGGGCAAAGGGGAAAAAAAAAGACCGAACACAAAATA
>NZ_JBEOWS010000180.1:0-19639 GCF_040296125.1 Streptomyces sp. NPDC002265
GCCGATGCCCTTGCTGGCTCCGGTGACGACGGCGACCTTGCCCTTGAGGTGCAGTTCCATGACGATCCTTTTCTGGATTGATTAATACATAATTATTGTGCAACTGTGCCCTGAGGCACGGAAGGCCCTACTTGCCGGTCGAGGCAGCGGGTGCCGGGTCCGCGTCGTCCGGTCGACCCTTCCGACGTTGCCCTTGAGGAAACAGTAGCACTTTTTCTGGATCAATCAATCAAGAATGAGAGTGGCGCCCGTCACCCCTTCGGGCAGGGGGCGGACGCGGCTCCTCCCGAACCGACCGACGCCCGCCGGCCGCCTCGCCGATCAAACTCCACCTCCTAGGTAACAAGAGGGCAGAGATTCCTCGACTCGTATAGATGCATTAATGCAATTAAAACAGCTTTAACGCGAACACCTAAAGCCTTGATCATCCGTTGCCTCTCAGCCCGGCTACTTAACATGTAGGTAGATGCTTCGCCGGGACCGTCGACCGTCAGGCCCGGCAAGACACTGGCTGGCCGGCCACTCGCAGGCTCGGCAGGCCTTGAGCACGCCCCTCGCTCCACGGCGAGGGCACCCGTCATGCAAGAGGGACCGTTCGACGTGGCAGGCCATCAGTGCGTGCCGCACGAAGCGCCGAGGTGGGGGTAGATCCATGTATCCGATGCCGGTTCGCTACAGGAGCGAAGAGAAGGTCCGCCATCTGCTGAAGTGGGCAGCCGGATGGGGCGACGAATCCCCGGGCGAGAGCCTGTGGTCCTACTCCCTCAGGCTGGGCGGCTCACACGCCCTGCTCAACGGATGGCTGAAGAACCCGAAGCTGCTGTCCACGCTCACACAGGAAGAGCGCCACATACTGAGTGAAGCCCGCCGCAGGGCGCACAACGCCAGGAGGGGCACGCTGGCCTCGGCGAGCAGATGAGCAGCGGCGAACGCCGGCTGGCGGCCCCAGGCGCTCCGACAGCCTCTCCACGTGATCGTCAGCGGCCTACGCCCGCGATCACTGATAGTCGCCTGCGGGATCGTTATCGCGGGCTGGTCGCTTGCCCTCCCTGATCTTCCGTCTGACCTCGGCCTCGGAATCGTGAGGGCCGGCCGCCACCGTGTCGTTCCTCCGCCGCGCGACCAGGTAGGAGTCGCCACGCCGGTAGACGATCATCGCGCGGCCTGCGTCAAAGTCCTCCGCGCCCTCAGCAGCGTAGAGCCGGTGCGAGCCGTCCTCCTCCACGACAATCAAGTCGCGACCTACCGCGCGTGCGGCCAGAGCAGCCGCCTGGGCGGCCGTCGCTTCGTCCCACCAACAGGCCATCACCAGCGTCGTCGCCTGCAGAGCCAGTCTCTGGTTCGGGGGAGCTTGTCGCTCACCCCATCGGGCAGGCGGCCACCACCGGCGCGGATCCGTTGACGCAGTTCCGGGTCACGGAAGGTCTCCGGCGCCGCCCTCTCCACCTCTTCGGCGTGGAACACCGCCCGCCGGTCCAGAAGTGTGTCGTTCCCCAGCAGGCTGGCGTCAACGGCCCTCCGGGCCAGTACGATCGGCTCCTCGGTGCGGCCCCCGGCCAGTCCCACCGCAGCCCAGAAGCCATTGCCGTCGACGGGACGACCGTCCCGGACCGGGCTGCCGTCCGGTCCGGGACGGAGCAATGCCCCGTACGCGTCGACCCGCGGCCGATGCAGGTCGTAGACGTGCTGAATGCCATCGGTGTCGGTCATGGTCAGGGTGCGGTGGTCGCCTGCCGCGTCGAAGGACAGGCTGTCCTCGGTGATCGCGACTCTGTGCCGCAGTTGCCACGGTGCGGTCTCATGCGCCCGGTACAGATGGGCGGCCGTGGCGTCCGGCCGGGCGGCCGGCGTAGCCGTCTTGGGCTGCACCGCCTTCGGTGCTGCCTTCGCGGTCGTCATGGGGAGCACCGGCGCCTTCGGCGGCGTGAAGGCCACCGCGTCCGGCTCGGTGGTGTTCAGGCTGCGCAGCCGAATCTTCTCCCCGTCGGGCAGCTGGTGCCAGACCGTGAGGCGGTCCGCGGCCCGGCGCAGCCGGACGAGCTCCCGGTTCAGGGCACGGGCATGCTCGTGCAGAGCTCGCAGACTCTCGGCAACCTCGTCCACCAGGCCGCGCGCCTCGGCCTCCGCGGCTTGCGCCTCGGCCTCCGCGGCTTGCGCCTCGGCCTCCGCGGCTTGCGCCTCGGTGAGTTCGTCGGCAGCCGCTGCGCGGGCCAGGTCGAGCCTCTCGCGGGCCTGCTCGATCCGCGCGCTGCGCAGTCGGTCCCATTCCGCGTGCGCGGCCTCGGCCTCGTTCTCGGCGTGCTCGCGCAGGAGCGCCGACAGGGTGTCCCGCGCTTGGCTGACTGCCGGGAGCGCCTCAACGTCGCGGGCCTGGAGTGCGTCGAGGCGGTGTCGGGCCTCGGCCAGCTCGGCCGCCCGCGTGGCCCCGGTGCCCAGCCGCAGGTCCCGCAGCGCCTTGTCCGCGGCGGCCAGCGCAGCGCTCGCCTGCTGGACGGCGTCCCACGCCCGCCGGGCCGGGGCGGGGTGGTTGGTGTTGGTGAGCAGCCCGAGCTGACGGGCGACGTCCTCTCGCACCCATGCCAGGACCACGGTGTCGGTCTCCATCGCCAGTGGCTCCCGCCGTGCCAGGTGGAAGGTGCCCCGGACGTACGCCACCACGGCCCCGTCCTTCACGTCGTGGTGGGCCTGCGCGACGCTCAGCCACCGCATCGGCAGGGCGAACAGGTAGGCACGCGGCTTGTTGTCCGGTTTCACGTTCACCGAGCCCAGCCCGTCGAGGGACAGTCCCACCGTCTTCGATTCCGCCGCCGGGGCGCTCGCGTTGCCGCCTTCCTGCGCCGAACCAGCCGCCGTCGGACCGGAGGGTCCGGCGTTCACCCCCTGCTCGGATGTGCCCGCATGGGCGAACGTGGACGAGATGCCGTGGGCGCTTTGCTGCGGGCTTTTGAACTTCACTCCGTCCGCCACCGCCAGCAGTCGAGCTCCGGAGAAGTCCGGCCTGGAATACAGGTCGAGGCGGCCGCTGGCGCCTCCGAAGAAGCCGCGCCATTCCAGTCCGGCCACCTGGTAGCCGTCGGCCGTCAGCGTCTGCGCGAAGAAGGCCGTCAACGCCATGGCGGACGTACCGGCCTCGAGGCTCTCCCGCGCTCCTGTGCCGATCCTGGTGAGACGCGTGTCCTGGGCCCGTCCGAGCAGGCGCGTGTCGGTGATCTCGTCGTGCAACGGCAGCGTCAGGCCGGAGTCGTATGCGGCGCCCAGGGCGAGGACGTTCGCGTGGTGCAGCTCGTCCAGGCCGACGAAGCCCCGGACCCCGAAACCCTCCGCCGGCATCGTGAAGGGCCATACGCCGCCCTCGTCGCCCCCACGGGGAACATCGTGCCAGCCGCCCGCGCCCATCGCCGCCGGCAGCGCCACCCTGCGCGTACGGCCCGGCGGGACCAGCTCGGTGGGAGCCAGCCAGCGGATTATCCTTCCCAGCAGGATCGGGTGTCCCCATCAGGCTGAGCGGGAGGTGCTTGTGCAGGACCCCGGCCGACTCGCGGACCGGGGGCAACACCCTTTCCCCCGTGGACTTGTCACCCAAGAACCGCACGGTGACCTCCACTTCGTGCCTCTGCGCGATCGCGGCGTGGAGGTGGTCCGCATACGTCACGATCGTTTCGAAGCCGGTGGGATCGCTCTGTGTCACCCCGGTCGACCATGTCGAGGAAGCTGTCTGCGAATAGACCGGTCCCGCCCCGCTCACCGTGCCATTGCCGGTATCGGCGCGCTCCGCCACCGTGAGGCCGATCGCCAGTCGCGCACCGCGACCACGACTGTGCTGCACCGCCTCCGTCGCCTGAACCTGCTCCTCCAGTTCCACACCGTGGTCCAGACCGTTGAAGTGGCCCTCCCCCACAGGGATCACCCGGACCCTGAGCTGTACTTCACGTAAACCGATCCAGGTCCGAAGTGTCTCGGAACCCCAGCGGCCCAGCCTCGCGGGTACCGCCACGCCAGGCCCCACCATCTCGTTGTTCAGGGCACGGATCACCCGCCCGGACACCAGCTGGCGCAGATGCTCGAAGTCGTTGTCCGACAGGCCCAGCGGGCGCAGCTCGGCCTCGATCCGGCTCAGTACGGACGCGGGGTTGAGCGAGTTGCCCGGCCAGCCACCGAACTGCACCTGGCGCAGCCACGGAGACTCCCGCCAGGTGATCTCGTCGTAGCGCGGCACGTCGTTGCCGTAGCTGTCGCTCAACACGCGCAGTGCGTATGCGGCCTTGACGGGAATGACGCCGACCCATCGCGACAGACGGGTCTCGCCGTGGGCGTCCGACAGCGCCGAAGGCACAAGGGCACCGTGGGCACCCTTAGTGAGCCTGCTGAAAGCCGCCGCGTACGCGTACTCCACCGGCGCGCTCACCACCACCTGGCGGCCGCCCACGTCCTTGCGGTTGATCGTCCAGGTGGCGTTGCGCTGGACGGACGTGGATCTCGTCGTGCTGAGGCGGGTCGCGAGGGTGAGACCGACGGTGCCGGCGACGCGGGCGCCGTTGAAGGACGTGAGCTGATTGATGCGGCCACCGAGCTCCACAGTGCGCGTCTGGCCCTTGCGCCCCCCTGCCCCACTCCCCGCGACGGCTGAAGCCTCGGTCTCGATCTCCACCGGCCCGGTGACAGCGGTCAGACCCGGCAGACCCTCCGTGGCTTGCTCGATCAGCCTGGTGCGGTAGGCGAGTCTAGTGGTCCGGTCGAGGCACGGCGCCTCGGTGAACAGGGTCCAGTGCAGGCCCAGGGGTACGGAGGTCGCGGCGAAGTGCGCGATGCGACTCGCAAGCTGAATCGGCACATTGCTCTCGTTGTGGGCGTCAGCACCCAGTGTGATGTACGGCCCTGCACCGCCCGTCGCCATGTTCGTCGCTCGCTGGACCATCTCCTGCAGCTGGGGCCCTCCGTGACGTCGATCGTGGTGTAGGGATAGTCCAGAACCGACCCGGATTGCTCCTCAAGGGAGTTCGATTCCGGCGCGGCCACGCCGTCCAGCCATGACCGAGTCCCCAGTGCCATGGCCCGGCCTGCGCGGCAGTCATGACCCTCACCCGATCCGGCTGCACGGAGCGGTCGAGGCCGGCTGTGCCGGTGTACTCGAGCGGCACACTCAGCACCACCTCTCCCGTCTCCCCGGCCTGTTCGCGGCCCGGCTCTCCCTGTCCGATCAGTGTCCTCTCCCGGTCCGCGGAGACGAACGCCTGCGTACCCAGCAGATGTCCGGAGGGCATGCCGCGCATCCACTGCCGCGGCCGCCAGTGGCCGCCGCTCTCGACCGTAAACCGGACCCGGTAGCGGTACCAGGCCGCACCACCTGTGGTGATCGAGATGACCTCGTCCCCGCCCGACAGGGAATAGCCGCTCTCCGCCTGCGCCCTTCCGCCGTAACGCACGCCGACGGAAGCGGTCTCGGCTCGCAACGGCATGCCGGCTATACCCACTCCGTCGCGCAGGGACACCGCCCCTTCGACGCCAGCCTGCCAGGAACGACTGCTGCCACGCCGGCCACTGAGACTGTCGCTGCCCGGCGCACTGAAACGGCCGCGCTGCTCCGTGCGCCGGCCGAGGTACACCCTGTCGTGCAATGTCGCACGGACCCATACGTCGACGTGCCGACGCCCGAGGGGAGTCCACTGGGACAGCCCGATCCGCAGCCCCGTGTCCAGCATCGATCCCAGGTTCGAGGCCATGCTCTGATGGGACAGCCGGTCGTACACCTCACGCGTGTTGTGCAGCACCGTCATGCTCGGATTCGACCGCGGAATCAGGCGTCCGCGGATCCGGCGACTCCGCGGACGCGTCGCCCGAGGCGGCCGGGCTCCGCGTTCCCCGTCCGGCTTCCGTCTCCTCGACAGCTCCCGCCTCTGCCGCCGACGCCGGAATGCAGGTACCCGTACCTGCGGACTCTGGAGTATGCGCCGGTACGGTCGCCACAGCCGACCCGGCCACAGCATCGGGACCCGACTGCGCTTCCGTCCCCTCTTCGGATGCGGACTCGGAGCCCGTCTCGTCGATCCGGGGCAGCGGCTGCTCCCACACCGCTGCGCCGGTCGACTCCGTCAATCCGGTCCTTTGTCCCATGTGTGGCCGCCCGCCTCAGAGCCTGATGGTCATCGAACCAGTGACCATAGAGGCCGAGGAGACTCAAGGGGTTTCGCAGCAGCCAACATTGCCCGGGAAACCCGTGCGTCCTTCTCTCCTTGCCCTGCGTCCCGCAGCCAGCCCGACCGACACGCGACGGCGGCAGACGGAGGTCCGCTGCGATCCCATGTCCCGGTCGACGGCGAGCAGTTGCCTGCAGTGCGGGCCTCGCGTCGGCGGCCGATGGCTCGCACCCGAGCCCTGGGGGAGGGACCTGCCCGTTCAGCCTTCGTTGTCTGCCTCCCGGGACAGACATCGGCCGTCAGGCGGGGTGCGGAGCAGCGCAATGCCTACGCTCGGGGGCTGAAACCCAAGCCGCAGGAAGCAGGAAAGCGGGAACGCACGTTGAGCACCCTGGTCGCCAAACGCCCGCCTCGTGCCGAGGGTCCTCCCATGCCCGAGGGGCAGGTCGAGCTGGCCGAACCTCCCGTGCTCGGAGAACCTGCCACCAGCGACTTCGGGTCGGTGATGATGTATCTGCCCATGGGGCTGGGCAGCGGCGCAATGGTGATGATGTTCTCCGTCGGCAGCGGAGGCGCGACGTCGTATCTGATGTCCGGAATGATGGGCATCGCCATGGTCAGCATGACCCTCACCCAGGTCGGCCGGCCGGGTTCGGACCGGCGCCGCCGGATGCGGGCCGAGCGCCGCGCTTACATGCGCTATCTCGGTCAGAAGCGGAGACAGGCCCAGCAGGCGGCCGAAGCGCAGCGTGCGGCACTGTTGTGGGACAACCCACCCCCTGGCAACCTGTGGGCACTGGCCCGAGGGACCCGCCTGTGGGAACGCCGGCCCGGCCACGAGGACTTCGCCCGGGTGCGGATCGGGCTCGCCACGCGCCGCGCCGCCCTGGAGTTCCTGCCGCCGCAGACCAAGCCGGTGGAGGACCTGGAGCCGCTGTGCGCGATCTCCCTGCGGCGGTTCACGCGCGCCCACCAGACCGTGCCCCTGCTGCCCGTTCCGGTGTCCTTGCAGCGCTTCACCAGTGTGGAGTTCGCCGGCGAGATCGGCGACGCACTGGCCCTGGCGCGCGCGATGCTCGGCCAGCTCGTGGTCTTCCACTCCCCTGAGGAGCTGAGGATCGCCATGCTCGGCGACGACGCGGCGCAGCACGAGTGGGACTGGCTCAAGTGGCTGCCGCACAACGCCCACCCGCAGGAGGAGGACTCCGCCGGTCCCGTCCGCCTCGCCGCCGCCGATCACGACGCCTTGCTCGATCTGCTCGGTCCAGACGTGCGTGACCGGCCCGACCACGACATCGATTCCTCGCCCAGCGTCGCCGAACCGTTCACCGTGATCGTCGCTCAGGGTGTGCGGATTCCCGACACGTCACGGCTGTTGGGCGCCGGGATGAGAGGTGTGATCCTGCTCGACCTGACCGGTGCGGTGCCCGGCGGCCCCAAGGTGCTGCGCCTCACCGTCCGCGGTGGCCAGGTCGAGTTCCCCAACGGCACCGAGACCCTCTCGGGCCACGTGGACCAGCTCGGACCCATGCAGGCGCTCACCCTGGGCCGCACGCTGGCCCCGATGCGCACCAGCGGCGGCGTCGACCTGGTGGACCGCCCCCTCGAGTCGGACTTCGACCTGACGGCCGTGCTCAGCATCCGTAACGTACGCGGGTACGACGTCCACGCCAAGTGGCGCCCGCGTCTCGCCCAGCACGCCCGCCTCAAAGTGCCCATCGGCGTCAGCGAGGATGGCGAGATCGTCGAACTCGACCTCAAGGAGTCCGCGCAGGGCGGCATGGGCCCGCACGGCCTGCTCATCGGCGCCACCGGATCCGGTAAGAGCGAACTGCTGCGTACCCTCGTGATGGGTCTGGCCGCCACCCACTCCTCCGAGATCCTCAACTTCGTCCTCGTGGACTTCAAGGGCGGCGCCACCTTCCTCAACATGGACCGGCTGCCGCACACGTCGGCCGTCATCACCAACCTGGCCGACGAGCTGCACCTCGTCGACCGCATGCGTGACTCCATCAACGGCGAGATGATCCGCCGCCAGGAGTTGCTGCGCGACGCGGGCTGCGCCTCGCTGTACGAGTACGAGAAGGCTCGCGGGGCGGGCACCACCCTGGCACCGCTGCCCTCTCTCTTGATCATCGTCGACGAGTTCTCCGAACTCCTCGCGAGCAAGCCGGAGTTCGTCGATCTGTTCGTGTCGATCGGCCGGCTCGGGCGCAGCCTCGGCATCCATCTACTGCTCGCCTCGCAGCGCCTGGACGAATCCCGTATCCACCGGGTCGAAGGCCATCTGTCCTACCGGATCGCCCTGCGCACCTTCTCCTCGATGGAGTCTCGCAGCGTCATCGGTGTCTCCCACGCCTACGAGCTGCCCTCCGCACCCGGCAACGGCTACCTCAAGATCGACACCACCAACCTCGTACGTTTCAAGGCCGCCTACGTCTCCGGGCCCGTTCCCGCACCGCCGACCCCGGAGGAAGCCGCACGCCGGGAGGCGACGGTCCTCGACGTGACGCCCTTCGGGCTGCGGCAGCAGGGCGAGCTCGTCTCGGTCCGCGCGGAGGCGGCGGCAGCGGCACTGGTGTCACTCGCCGAGGAGGCCTTGCGCGAGCAGGGCGGGGACGGCGGGACCGAGTCCGTCGGCGAGAGCGGTGACGACACCCTGCTCGACGTACTCGTCGGACGGCTGGAGGACAACGGCCCACCTGCCCGGCAGGTGTGACTGTCTCCCCTGTCCCAGCCTCCCGCGCTCGACGAACTGCTGCCCGGAATCGTGCCCGACCCGCAACGCGGCATGAGCGCGGCCGACCCCCGTACCCACGGCGCACTGCCGGTGCCCTTCGGTCTGGTGGACCGCCCCTACGAGCAGTTGCGTGAGCTCCTGGTCGCCGACCTGTCCGGAGCCGATGGGCACATCGGCATCGTGGGCGCCCCGCAGACCGGGAAGTCCACGCTGCTGCGCTCCCTCACGCTGTCGCTCGCCCTCACCCACACGCCGGACGAGGTCCAGTTCTACTGCCTCGACTTCGGAGGCGTCGGGCTGGTGTCCATCGCCGGCCTGCCGCACGTCGGATCGATCGTCACCCGACTGGAACGCGATCGCTTTCAGCGCACCATTGAAGAACTGTCCCAACTCGTCGAGCAGCGTGCGCAGTTGTTCACCTCGCGAGGGCTGGAATCGATGAGCGCCTTCCGCGCTCTGCGCGCTGACGGCGGTATGGAAGATCCCTACGGGGACGTCTTCCTCCTGGTCGACGGGTGGGCCACGCTGCGTCAGGACTACGAGGACCTCGAACAGCGGGTGATGGAACTCGCGGCCCGCGGCCTGTCCTTCGGCCTGCACGTGGTGGCCTCGGCGGTGCGCTGGTCCGAGATCCGTCCGCGCCTGCGGGACCTGCTCGGCACCAAGCTCGAACTGCGTCTGGGCAACTCGATGGAGTCCGAGGTGGGCTCCCGTGCGGCGGCCGGCGTGCCGCATCAGCCCGGTCGGGGCCTGACCAGCAGCGGACATCACTTCACTTTCCGCGCTGCCCCGGCTCGACAGCTCCTCGCGCACGGAAGACCTGACCCAGGCGACCAAAGCGGCTGTCGCCGAGATCAGCACCTTTTGGTCCGGTGACAACGCTCCCGGTGTGCGTCTTCTGCCCACGATCCTGGACGCCCGCCGGCTCCCCGCGCCCGCCGACACCCGCGACCTGAAGTTCTGCCTCGGCTGGGACGAGCAACGCCTCGCACCGCTGTGGCACGACTTCGGCGCCACGCCCCACCTGCTCGTCTACGGGGACGGCGAGACGGGCAAGACCAACGCCCTGCGACTGGCGATCCGCGCCATCACCAGCCAGTACTCCCCGGAGGACGCGCGGATCCTGCTGGCCGACCCCGGACGCGGCCTGCTCAAGGACGTGCCGGAGGCCTACCGCGTCGGATACGCCGTCGACGGCGACGGACTCGGCAAGCTCGCCGAGAGCGCCGCCATCTCGGTGAGCAAGCGACAGCCCGGTGCGGACATCAGCCCCGAGCAGCTGGAGCGGCGCGACTGGTGGGCCGGTCCGCTGCTGTTCATCGTCGTCGACGACTACGACCTCTTCTCCGGCGGCTCCGGAACACCGTCGCCGATGACGCCTCTGGTGCAGCTCCTCTCGCAAGGCGTCCACATCGGACTGCACCTGATCGTCGCGCGCAGCACCTCGGGCGCGATGCGCTCCATCATGGATCTCTTGCTGCGTCGCATGTGGGAGCTGGGCAACCCGGCGCTGCTGTTCTCCTACCCAAAGGAGGAGGGCAAGTTCATCGGCGAGGCCAAGCCCCGCACCCTGCCGGTTGGACGGGCCCAGCTCGTCACCCGGCGCACCATCAAACTCGTCCAGACCGGCCTCGTGTCGACGGGCCCAGTCCACCCAGGAGCAGGATGAGCGCGGCCGCCCCGACGCCGACCGAAGGGACCACTGAGGCCTGTCGCGTCACCGTCGAGACACCCGACGGCCGAGCCGACCTGTCCATCCCGGTCACCACCCCCGTGTCCGCGCTGCTTACGACACTGCTGCGGCAGCTGCCGACCGCATCCGTGGCCGACGGCACCCCGTGGACACTGCAACGCCTCGGCGAGGACCCTCTCGCGCCCGAGGCCGCCCCCGAGACCGCCGGGCTGCGCCACGGGGACGTCCTGCTGCTGCGCCACTGCCCGCCCTCCACTACGACGACATCGCCGACGGCGTCGCGCACACGGTCGGCGACGGCCCCGGCAGATGGCGTCCAGAACTCACCCGCGCTCGACCGTGAGCCTGGCCTGCCTGGTCCTCGGCGCACTGGCCGCCACCCTGCTCGACGCGGGTGCGGGCCACCGGACGGCCGCAGCCGCCGGCGCCATCGCCGTGGTGCTCGCAGCCGCGACCGCTCACCCCCGAGGCCTCGGCCAGCGCCTCGATCGTCAGCGACGCCTCCAGGCGCAGCTGCCTGAGCAGCGCTCCGAACCCGACGTCGTTCTCTTCGGTCATCTGACCCACCCCCGTGTGCCGCGTCCTTTTGCGTCTGACCCGACTCATCCCGGTATGTGGTCATTTGACCGCCCGTCGAAGCCGGGGAAGACGAACGCTGATTGGTGATCATGGCTGGTTTGCGGCTACAGGATATTCACAAAATTATGCCGAGTGATGGAAGGTGATACGCCTAGGTGTCGGGAGCGGAGTGTCTGTGGAGCACGTGTGTGCGCTGCTGGGCGGCGTTCAACTCTCCGAGAGCGCCGTCTCGTCGCCGATGCGAGGCCGCTGCCGTCCTCTGTCGCTCGCCGTCGCCGCCGGGCAGGTGGACGACGGGCCGGCCTTCACAACGGCTGTGCTCTGCCGCGGAGTTCCGCGATGGCGCGGCCGGCCGCGTCCATGAGACCGGGGTGGTCCCGGCGCCCGTGGACCCGGGGAACCGCGGAGGCGTGGCCTCGAGGTTTCCTCGTGTTCGGTTCTCTCCTGGGCAACCTTTCATACATTTCCCGGCAAGTGGTGGCTTCGGGCGGCCCTAGGCTTTTTCGGACAAGAGGTGCCATCCCCCAGACCATGTTGGACGGGCAGAAAATGACTCAACCGTTTTCAAGCGCGGCCGAGACGACGGTCACTTGTGAGCTCGAAGTGCACGTGGTCGTCGGAGGTGAACCGCATGTTTCACTCCCCGCAGCATTTCACTATCACTGTGCCGACCCCTACGCCGTACGTCTGTCGATCGGGGCGACCTCGAGCGGCACGGTGAACTGGGTATTTGCGCTCAGTCTCCTGCACGAGGGAATGAGCCGGCCGGTGGGAGAAGGGGATGTTCTGGTGTCGCCCCGGCGCTCGTCGCACGGCCCGGTCATTCGCATCGTCGTCCGGTCCAGACTCGGGTCTGCGGTGCTCGACATGAAGGCTTCCCCTGTCGCTCATTTCCTGGACAGGGCTCAGGAGCTAGTCCCGGCAGGCACGGAGGGAAGCCACGTCGACGTGGATCACATCGCGACTCTCCTCCTGACCGCCGACGGGTGACCGCTCGACGGAAGGCTGTCCGTCAAGGCCCGACCGATGGAGGTCATGACCGCTGAGCGCACGACCCCGCGAATGATCGGGTCGGCGACGGGCGGGCATCACCTGGTCGGTCCGCGGCTTCGGCGCGGTGGCGTTTGCGACCTGCGATTTTCTTGCCGGCGTCGATGCCCTGACCGGCCGCGGGCACGTTCGCGGAGGTCTTCACGCTCTGCGCGTCCAGCACACAGGCGGTCGGCTCACCGTCGCGGCCTTCGGCCTCGCGCACCAGCCGGCGCAGGAGGCCGTTGAGTCGGTCGAAGACGCCTTCTTTCTGCCCGGCGGCGAAGTAGCCGTGGACCGTTTCCCATGGCGGGAAGTCGTGCGGCAGATAACGCCAGGCAATGCCGGTGCGGTCGACGTAGAGGATGGCGTCCATGACGCGGCGCAGGGCGTGTTCGGGCGGCCGGCCGATGTCGAGCCCCTTGCTCCTGCGCTCTGCCCGCCACGCGGTGAGGATGGGCCCGATCAGTTCCCAGCGCGCATCGGAGAGGTCGCTGGGGCACGGGCGTTGTCGCGTCATGTTTCGGTGGTACCGGCGGCAGGCCCGCCCCTGCAGGGCGCAAACGGGGCCAAGAGGCGGCGCCCTGGGATCAGACAGGAGCGAGCCCACGGAAACGGGCGACCGAAGGGCGACATCCATCCCATTCACCACACGGAACTCCCTCGCCTCAGCAGCATTCCCGACTCGTCCCGCGGAAGCTCCACCGAACAGCCTCACCGGGACAGAACGCCCTTTCAGGGAACACTCGGCGAACCGGCACACAATGGCCACCGCGTCCGCATTCCAGCAAGTGATCGACAGACCCCTGCAGCCCCCGCCTGTCTTCATTGCCCCACCCGTCGCACCTGCGGCGGCCGTCCACGTCCCCGGCGCGGAAACCCACCCCGGCCCATCGCTCGACTGGAATCCGTTCGACTTTTCGGAGAACGGTGTTCCTCTTGCGCCCGTCACGGACCCGTCGTGGGGTGCTCACTGAGCCATGGTGTGAACGACGGTGCTGGTGGCCCACCGCAAGGTGAGCCACCAGCACCGGACGAAGGGCGGGTCAGGCCAGGCCGGCGGCCCTGATCACCGTCTGCGTCACCGTGTCACCACGGCCGTCCGACGCATGGACCCGCAGGGACAGGAAGCGGGCCTTCCTCGGTGCGTCCAGGCGGATCCGGGCGGCTCCTTCGCCCGTGCCGCGTGGGGCGGGACGCTGCCAGGTACGGCCGTCGTCGTAGGACACCTCGACTGACTCGGTGTCCACCGCCCTGGACGAGATTCCCGGCAGTGCGGATGCCGTCACCGTGAGGTCGGCGTCCCGCCCGGCCACGCCGTCCGCGTCGGTCGTGATGTTGTAGTCGAACTGCAGGAGCGGAAGCACCTGCGGGTCGTCCGACCGGGGCGCGGCCGAGGTGAAGGCCCATTCGGTGCGCGTAGCCGTCGAGTAGGGATATCCCGCCACCCGTTGGGTCGTCGTCACGAGCCGGTACCGCTCCGATCCGGTCGGCAGGTCCTCCACCCGGAAGCCGGCGCCGTCGGCGCGGGTCACGAGGCGGCCGTTGCGGTAGAGCTCGGTCGCCTGGACGGTGGTGCCCGGCCCGACCACTCCGGCGTGGTCACGGCCGCCGTCGCCGAAGGCCGGGAGGACGATGTCGAAGGAGTCGCCGATGCGCCGGGGCAGTGGCTGGGACTCGTTCAGCCGGGGGTGTTCGACGGGGCCGAACCACTGGACGGCGGTGGTCCGGCCCGCCGGGTAGTCGACCAGTCCGGAGTACTGCATCGTGGTGACGCCGCGTGCGGCCTCCTCCATCCAGCTCGCCTCCCCGGCCGGGGTGACCCAGTCGGTGCGCTCGGCACCGGCCGGGACCGACTGTGAGAGGCCGACCTTCACCCCGAGGTAGGGCTGCATGTCGAAGCGGAACTCGTCGAGTCCGGTTGTCGTGTCGCCGCGGAAGGAGACGTCGACGCGGGCGAGTTTGCTGCGGGCGGGGGCGTAGCGCTGTGTGTCCGGGATGGTGCCGTACCAGCTGTGGACCAGGTCGTAGACGTAGTCCGTCGTCGCGTGGCCGGCGATCCGCATCGGGACCGAGCCGGTGCGGCTGGCCTGGATGCGGGCGATGAGGGTCTCGCCCTCGGTGCGGGAGAGGCCCGCGATGACGAGGTCGGTGCGGCTGGTGGGCTCGCGCAGGCGGCCGTCCTGGTCGTTGACCACGACCAGCAGTGCGACGCCCGCCTTGCGCGCGGCCGTGTACTGGTCGTCGGCGTCTGCGGCGGTCCGGTCGTCATCGTCGTCGCCCTCGTCGGGGACGTAGCGGACCACGGCCACCTTGCCCCGGGCGCCGGTCGCCGCGTACTCGGCGGCGGTGCCGTCTCCCGCGAACACGGCGGGCAGACTGCGGGTGCCCTCGGCCGGGGTGCCGGATCCGGGTTGGAGCCACAGGTCGTCGAACTCCTGCGCGCCAGAGGAGAGTTGCAGCCGGGGCTGCTGCATGCGCCAGCGGACCGTGTAGGTCAGGTCGCTTCCGGAGGGCTTGGGCAGGGGCGCGGCCCACAGACTGTCGAAGGCGTCTCCGAGCGTGTCGCTGTCCGTGACGGTCGGTGAGCCGTCCTTGAACGACTGGTGGAAGTCGGCGCGCATGTAGGCGTCGGTGGAGGTCCTCGGTGTGACGACCTCGGTCCGGCGCAGCTTCGTTCCGTCGAGGGTGACGTCGGCGTCGGTGTCGCCGACGACGACGTCCGTCTTGGCCATCAGCGCCCGGCCGGCGGAGGACGCGCCGTGCACACCTTGGACCGCAGCCCAGGTCCAGACGGTGTAGGTGCCGGGAGGAACGACGACGTCGGTCGAGCCGTCGAGGTCGGCGTCGAGCACGGTGTCGGTGAGATCGTCGCCCTTGCGCCGGTAGTTGACCAGCACGCCGGGCAGTGGTGCACCGGACCGGTCGGTGGTGTGCACGCGCAGGTGGTGGTCCTCGACGTGGGTGCTGACCGCGAGCAGGGTGCGGGTGACGACCTTGCCGTCGACGACGCCTTCCAGGCGGCCGGTGAATCGCGCGTCCGCCGGGGCCCGGTCGAGCGTGGTGGTGACGTCGGCGGTGGCGGTGCCGTGCGCGGGGACGGTGACCGGCTGGTCCGTCACGGTGAACAGGCCTTCGGGGGCGTCGGCCGCCTCGATGCGCGGGGTGACGGACACGGGGGTGTCGCCCGAGTTGGTCCAGGTGACCGTACGGGTCACGGTGCCGGACGTCTGGCCCGGGGTGTGGATGCCGGCGTCCGCCGTGCCGGTGGCGACCAGTGGGCCGGTGGCCGCCTCGGCGTCCACGCGTCCGTTGCCGCCGGCGTCCGCGGGGATGTCGGGTGTGGCGTGGGCGGTGCTGACCAGGGCGTCTTTGATGCGGGCTCCGTCCCAGTCCGGGTGTTCGGCGGCGACCAGGGCGGCGACGCCCGCGACATGCGGGGTGGCCATCGAGGTGCCGCTGAGGGTGGCGTACGAGCCGGAGCCGAAGGTCGCCCATTGCGAGCGGGCCGCGAGGATGCCGACGCCGGGGGCGGTGATCTCGGGTTTGATGACGTCGTCCCGGAAGCGGGGGCCGCGGCTGGAGAAGTCGGCGAGGGCGTCGGCGGAGTCGACGGCGCCGACCGTGAGCGCGGCGGAGGCGGCACCGGGGGTGGCCACGGTGCCGTCGGAGGGACCGGAGTTGCCGGCCGCGATGGTGAACAGGGCGCCGGTCTCGGCGCTGAGGTCGTCGACCGCCTGGCTGAGCGGGTCGGTTCCGTCGGAGGGACGGTCGCCGCCGAGGCTCATGCTGATCACGCGGGCCTTGGCGTCGCGGGCGGCCCATTCCATGCCGCTGATGATCCAGGAGTCGTAGCCACTGCCGTCGTTGCCGAGGACCTTGCCCACGTGCAGGCGTACGCCGGGGGCGACGCCCTTCTCCTTGCCGCCGGACGCCGCTCCGGTGCCCGCGATGGTGGAGGCCACGTGCGTGCCGTGCCCGTGGTGGTCGTCGACGTCCTGGCCGGGCACGAAGCCGGCGGAGTCGGCGACCACGCCCTTCAGGTCGGGGTGTCCGGTGTCGTAGCCGGTGTCGAGGACGGCCACGTCCACGCCCTGGCCCGTGTCGCCGCCCCGCCAGACCTCGGGGGCGCCGATCTGCGCGACGCTGTCGGCGAGATCGGCCTCGACCTTCCCGTCGAGCCACACCTTCTCGACGCCTCCGGCCAGTGCCGGTGCCGTCTGTGCCGTGCGAGCGGCCTGGGAGGCGGAGTTCTGCCGGGTGAGGTCGGCCCAGAACGTCGCGGCCTTGCCGTGTTCCTGGGTGACCGCGGTGCTGTCGATGCTGGTCAGCGCTCGCGCGCCGGTGGAGCCCTCGGGCAGTGAGGGCGCGCCCTGCTTCCTGCGGGTGTCGGAGGCGTAGCTCAGGATGACGGGCAGGCCGTCGGTGTGCGCGTCGTCGTAGTCGTCGGCGATGAGCCGTGTGACGTCGAAGAGTTGGTCGTCGAGGAGTCCGGCGGCCACGTACCGCTCGGCGGCGGCCGGGTAGACGTACGTGTCGCCCTGCTGCGTCGTGACGCGGGCATCGGCGCGGTGGCCGTCCGGGCCCTCCACGGTGACGGTGGGCGGGCCGTCGCCGCCCTGCGCGACGGTGACACGGTCACCGGTGATGAGGGTGACGATGCGCGGCCCGGCCGGGTGCGGGGCGCTGCCGGAGGAGGTCCGCTCCGGCGAAGGGGCGGACGTGGCCAGGTCGGCCGCGGATGCCGGCGGGATCGCCATCAGCATCGCGGCGACGCCCACGAGGATCGGTAGGCCTGATCGGCCCGGGAAGTGCGGTCTCACAGAGGATCCTTCGCATGAGATCCGTCCAATGTCGGCCGCATGCTAGCTAGTTGAACGTTTCAACGAGCTGGCGAACGGGTTGCCTTCGGCGATCCGGCCCCTAAGGGCACCGAGCACTGCCCCGGCGCGCCGATCAGCGGCGCTGGATGTCCTTGAGCCAGTCGGCGAGTGCCAGCGCGGCCTCGGGGTCCGCCTGGGCCAGGCGCACCACGAGCGCCGGATCGATCGCCTTCAGCGGCCCCACCCAGGCCATCGTCGTGAGCAGGGCGCTGTGCGCCCTGACGGACGGGGGGAAGCCGGCCGGATCCTTGACGATGTGCGGGATGCGCTCCTGAAGGGACACCGACGTGTGCCGCGTTCGCTCGCTGACGTGCCGCCAGGCCTTCAGATCACCGGACTCGAACAGGACCAGCGGACCCTCGGCGCCGAGGCGCTCGCCGAGCCCCTCCTCGAGCAGGCCCGCCTCCTCGATGACCTGGAGGGCGTAGACCCGGGCATGTGCCTGGTAGTCGTAACCGCGCTGCTCCTGGTGTTCCCGCTCCCGTGCCGCGCGCGCGGCCGTGGCCTCCGACCTCGCGACGCGCTCCTCGCGGACCATCGGATCCGTCTTCGGGTCGTACACCTCGGCCGTGTCGGCCAGCAGGCTCTCGATGCGCCGCCACTCGCCGAACTCCACCGCTTGGCGGGTGCCTTCGGCCGCGTCTTCTGCGCCGGTGTACGGCGCCGGTCCGGATCCGATGCCGTCCAGCACACGGACGACGTCCGCGTGGCTCATGCCGACGGCCCGGCGGCGCACCGCGCTGCGGGCGGCCCGCGCCTTCTCCGTCGACTCGCCGGTCACGGTGACCGCGGGGATACGCAGGCTCCGACGACCTGGGGTGACCACGTACGGCTCTCATTCACTACGGGAACGCACACTCTGGTGGTCCCCCGGCAAAAGTGGTGCCGGGGGACCACTGATCATGTAACGCAACGGCGGAGGCGAACACCACACTGTCGCGTGCGATGTTCCTGTTGAGGCATGCGGGATGCCCCATCGATCTCACCGCAACGCGTCCGTACCTGTGGCGACCGGTCCAGCTCGCCCCGGACACCGAGTTCGTCCAGGACCAGGCGGTGCAGCTTGGCCCACACCCGCGCCGGCACCTCGTCCCTGCCGAACGCTGCGACCATCTCCTGGCAGGTCAGAGGCCCCTGATGGAGCCGGCCCCGGTCCGCGAGCGCCTGCAGGAAGTGCCGGTGGTCCACCGACAGCGCCAACCAGGCGCTGTCCGGGCGATCACGCGTCCCGCCAGGGTGACTCGGTCGAGGGCTGCGTTCTACGCCTTCGTCGAGGCCCGGCACGGGCGTGTCCCCGCGCCCCGCTCGCGGGCCACAGCCGGCCAAGAGCCGGCGCCCATTTCCTCGGCAACCTGCCGGGCACCGGCAGGCGGAACCGATCGTCGCGCGGCGCCCAGGCCGTTTTCGGACGAGGTGAGCTCCGTGGGCCGTCACTGGACGGCAGTGGCCCGTGGATTGACCTCACAGCGAGCGATCTCGTCCACGGGTCCCCCCCTGGCAGCGGCCACCCGGACCTTCTCCTTGCTCTTCGCAGGCACCGACACCTGGTCGTAGGTCTTGAACATGGTGAAGCCGTCTGCGTTCTTGTAGCTGATTCTCACGGCGAAGAGACCCTGGCGCCCGTTCGGATTCCGGACCGCGACGGTCACGTACGGGTCGTCCTCGTCCGCGCAGTGCGTGAGCACGGCGGTGCCGTCCTTCAGAGGCCGGGCAGCAGCGACGGAGGGGGACGTCGTGGGGGTGGAAGGGGCGGTCGGCCGCGAACTCTGCTTGCCGCCGCTTTCACCGGTACTCGACGCGGAGTCGGCACTGGGGGCGCCGACCGCGCTGCCAGACCTTGCCGTTGACGCAGGCTGCGGAGTGGACTTCGCTTTGTCCGACTTCGTAGCGCCGCATCCAGACAAAACTATGACTGCCGCCAAAACCACTCCGGCGGTCATGTGCACCCGCTTGATCACGTCACTCTTTCCAAGAACCGAGCCGCAGGATCGATTCCAGGACGGCTGCGCTGGTCAGCGCGTGCAGAGGCTACCAGCGGGCGGAGATCGGGAACCGGCCGCCGTGAGGCGATAACGTGATCACCATGTCTCGGCCCACGGCTCGACCCACAGGCAGACCGTGCTGATGGTCTCGTTGCTCGCGCTCGGCTTGGACACGCTCGCCCCCTAACCAGCAACATGATCGGCCGGACAAGTCCGGGCAAGTCCAGTCCGTTACAGGTTTCTCTACCTCATCAAGCCCCGGCTGCGCTCCGCTCCGCCGGGCGCGCTCCCAGCTCCGCTGCGGGCGCCGCTCCTGCCTCCGGCCCGCTCCGCCCGCGCTGCGCCGACGCGCGCCCACGTGTGGATAGGGCCGGTGGCCATGAGTCGATCACCGCAGGAACGCGGCAACGGTCCAAGCGTGCCTCCGGCGGGGGCGCTCAGGCTCCGAGATGGCGGGGGCGCCGTTCGCGGGTGCCGGCCGAGTGTGGCGGGGGCGGGGTGCTCCCATCCCGTCTGCCGTCGACCCAGGCAGAGCCGAGCAGTCGCGGCCCAGGGCGTCAAGGTGGCTCGTCCGGCAGGGCGCTCCACCTTGACGCCCT